>DATMYT010000371.1:0-6805 GCA_035560855.1 Negativicutes bacterium
GAATAAAAGTTTCTGACAAAGTCTATAAATTCAACTGGTTTGCGCCAAGAAACAGATTGTGCGGAATCCGGGAAAGATGTGATGTGGGTGCCCTCTATCAAAAAATGGGTGACTGAGATGTCAGGCGTATTCACAACCAAAATTCGCAGGCTGTTTTCCATGCCGGTACGGACTGTTCTGCAGCTGAGCAAGGAGTATATCAAAACTCACAAACTGCAAACGATTGTCTGCCTTGTGCTGGTCTTCTCGGCAGGGGTTTATTGGTACGGACAAAGGTCGAATTCAACCAACAAAAATCTTCCCGTTGTTCCTACCGTGGAATATGTCACCGTAAAGCGCAGCGATTTGTCCAAAAAAATCGAACTGGCTGGGAAGACGGTTTCCGATGCCCAGATTGATATTGCCACAAAATATGGAGGACGGGTAAAAACGATTCGAGCCTCCTTAGGGCAAGAAGTCAAACAAGGAGATGTGCTTCTGGTTTTGGATACGACGGAACTGG
Source organism: Negativicutes bacterium (assembly GCA_035560855.1). Classification (GTDB taxonomy): domain Bacteria; phylum Bacillota; class Negativicutes; order UBA1444; family UBA1444; genus UBA1444. The sequence goes on from DATMYT010000371.1 coordinate 503, forward strand.
AAATCTTGATTTCTCAAGCCCGGGCGGTGCTGGAGGGAGCAGCAGCCGATCTGGTGGAGGGGGGCGCCTCTTTTAACGCAAATTACGCTAAAGCACAGTCAGATTACAATTTGAGTGTACTAAACTATCATCGCTATCAAAATCTGTTTGCCCAAGGAGCTGTGTCAAAAGTCGCACTTGAGACTATAGAACAGCAAATGAATGCAACCAAAGCCACGCTTGACAGTATGGCTAACCAGTTTATTGGCGGCAGAGCGGCAAGTGTACTGTCAAAACAGGCGAACAGAGACAAAGCGAAAGCTGCTCTTGATGCATTGCTGGCGCAAAAAGACGAAATGACATTAAAAGCGCCCCGTGATGGAATTGTTGGTTTTAGGCAAGCGGAAGAAGGCAGTTTGGTCGTTGCTGGGCAAAAATTACTGGCAGTAGTGGACAATCGCAACTTATATGTTGATTGTACGGCTTCCGAACAGGATGTCGGCTTTCTGTCTTTGCAAAAAAGTATCAATGTTTTCATTGAAGCTGTCGGACAGACAGTGAAATCCGATGTTATTTATATCAGTCCCGCGATGGACCCCGCTACCCAATCGTTTGTCGTCCGTTTATTAATAACCGAAAAAACAGACAGCATCAAGGCTGGATTGTTTGCAAAAACGGCACTTTCGATCACTTTGAAGCCCAATACTTTGTTTGTTCCCAAAGAAGCTATTTTGTCGCAGACCGGAAAGACCAAGGTGTTTGTGATTGACGAACAAAATAAGGTAAGAGAACAAATTGTTATTACTGGTTTGAAAAACGACCTGATGGTGGAGATAGACGGGGTTAACCCAGGAGATAAGGTGGCGGTTTCAAATCTGTCACGTCTTCGCAGCGGACTTGTTGTGAAGGCCACAGAGGTGACCCAGTGAACATAACCCGTTTTTCGATTCAGAAACCGATCGGCATTTCCATGATCATTATGTTGTTTGTGATTTTGGGAGCATACAGTTTTTTGCGGATCGGGGTGGAACTGCTTCCGGCTCTCAACACTCCTTATGTGACGGTGTCGGTTTCCTATCCGGGGGCAGGAGTTCAGGAAATTGAAAGTCAGGTTATCAAACCGCTGGAAGAATCATTGTCTTCACTATCGCAGCTAAAACATATTACTTCTATAGCGCGTCCCGAGCAAGCCCGGATTATTCTGGAGTTTGATCTGTCCGCCAATGCTGACATGGCATCTATCGAAGCAACCAAAAAGGTTAATGTGATACGAGGAAAACTACCCGACGGCGTAGATGAACCCGTGGTCTTCAAACGTGACATGAATGCGGATCCAATTATGGAAATTGCGGTGTTGTCGCCCGAATCGCTGTCTTTGACCTATACAAATACGGATACGATTTTTAAAGAGCGAATCCAAAGGGCGACCGGGGTTTCCGAAGTACAACTGTTCGGAGGCCGTGATAAAGAGGTCAGCGTGGAAGTTGATCCGAAAAAACTTTATTTCTACAATGTGTCCTTAAATCAGGTGGTCAATAAAGTAAAATCGGAAAATATCCTGCTCCCCGCCGGTACTGTCTATACCGATAAAACACAGACCGGAGTTCGCCTTCTTTCTCAATACGACGAACCAAGGGATATGGAGCAAATCCAAATTCCGACCAACTCCAATTCTTTTGTGTATTTAAAGGATATCGCCATCGTTCGGGAAAAAGATGCCCGGGTGAACCGCTTCAGCCGAACCAACGGAACCGATGCCGTTTCGATGTCGGTGTACATGAACTCCAATGCGAATATTGTGGAAACAGCAAAAGGGGCATTGGCGCAACTCGAAACGCTCAGGAATGATTATCCCGACTATCGATTTGTTGTCGTTTCCAATGCGTCAAATTATGTGAATAATTCTCTCCATAATACTATGGGAAGTTTGGTCGAAGGGCTGTTTACGACAGGTATTGTTCTGTTCCTGTTCTTGCGGGGCTGGCGTTCTACAGGGGCTGTTATCATTGCTATTCCAACGTCCCTCATCTCAACTTTTTTTGCCATGTACCTGTTCGGGTTTACTTTTAACATGATGTCACTCATGGGGATGGCTCTTTGTGTCGGGATATTGGTGGATGATTCCATTGTTGTCCTGGAAAATATCCATCGACATATGCAGATGGGAAAGGATTCGTTTACAGCAGCTGAAGACGGACGAAACGAAATCGGAATGGCGGCGACAGTCATTACCCTCTGCGATGTCGTTGTTTTTTTACCGATTGCATTTATGACAGGTATGACGGGACAGTTTTTCCGACAGTTCGGACTGACTATCGTGTTTGCAACTTTGTTTTCTTTGCTCGTTTCATTCACTTTAACGCCGATGATGACTGCCCGGATATTTAGAAAAGGCTTGGAGGCTTCTTCGTCTTCATCCAAAGTGTTTCGTTTTATGGATTCAATCGAAGAGCGCATGGAAAATGCCTATGAGAAAGCATTGGTCTGGTCTTTTACTCACACCAAAAAACTCTTGGGCGCCATTACTGTAATATTTTTTGTTACTGTGTCATTTATTCCATTAGGGATTGTCGGTTCTGAATATATGCCGCAAAGCGACGAGGGCAGTTTCCAGGTTTCGGTCGAACTTCCTGTCGGGCAGACTATCGATCAAACCAATCAGGTTGTGCGTGCGGTTGAGGAATATCTGGAGACACTGCCGGAAGTGACCAACTATTTATCCAGCGTGGGAACGCCCAGTAGCAACATGGGACGAGTATCCGTCCAACTGGTCAGCAAAAATGAGCGAAAGCGTTCGGTTTGGCAAATCAGCGCCGATATTCGCAAATACTCAATGCAAAACCTGACATCGGCGATCGTGCGTGTAACCGAAACACAGTCTTCAGTTGCCGGAGTATCTGGATCTGGTGGCGGTGGCGGGGGCGGGAATACTCCTATCCAAATTCAGGTTTTGGGTTCCAATCTGGAAAATCTGATTCGCTCGAATTACAAACTCCAGGAGCTTATCTCGAAAATTGAGGGAATCAAAGATGTCCGGAGCAATTACACCGAAGGAATGCCTGAATTGCAAGTTTCAGTTTTGCGTGACAGGGCGAAAGCTTATGGCACATCAGTCACCGAGGTTTCCAGTTTGTTTACATCCGCTATTTCTGGGCAAGCCGCCGGAGTTCTGGCAAACGACCCGCGTAACGTCGGACAGGATACGGACATTAAGGTCCGGCTGAAAGATTCTGACGCATTTACGATACAAGACATCAAAGCGCTTCCGGTCACGGCGGGGAAAACACAGATCGCACTGGGAAGCGTCGCTGCGATCACAGAATCCACAGGACCCGTCACCCTCTATCGTATAGACAAACAGAGGGCCATAACCGTGCAGGCGGGACTGACGGGGCGTCCCTTGCAGGAAGTACTAGACGAGATTACTAAAAAATTACAAGCCTCTCCGTTGGAAGAAGGAATAACATATCGTTTTGCGGGACAAGCTACCAGTATGAAGGACTCTTTCGCCGAAATGATTCAAGCCTTGGCGCTTTCACTGGTTTTGATTTACATTTTGCTGTCGGTATTGTATGAGTCTTTGTCTACGCCGTTGATTCGGATGCTGTCACTGCCGTTTGGACTGATTGGTTCGATTTGGTTTTTGTGGCTCACTAATAACACCATCAATTTATACTCGCTGATCGGAATTTTGGTCATGGATGGGCTTGTTGCAAAAAACGGCACCTTGTTGCTTGATTATACACTGCAATTAATGAGCCAGGGAAAGGATATCATGGAAGCTGTCATGATTGCGGGAAAGACAAGACTCAAGCCCATTATCATGACCACGGTGACCATGATTTGCGGGATGTTGCCGACGGCTCTTGCGTTGGCTGAAGGTGCAGAAGCACGGGTGAGTATGGCGTGGGTTTTGATTGGCGGACTATTAACATCAACTGTTTTTACCCTCGTGATTACTCCCTTGGTTTTTGTTTTTCTCCAAACTCATTCGTGGCGCAAAGTTTATAATAACCTGCGCGGGTGGCGAGAAAATTGGCAGCAGCATTGAATTCATAGAGGAAAACCGGTACCAGACAGCGAAGAATAATTTCATAAAGTGCTGCAACATACTTGCAAAAAAAAAGTAAGCGGAGGCAGGACATGAAAAAAATAGTAGGTACATTCTTGTTGCTACTTATAGGGTCGGTTTCTTGTTTATCCTCGTTTGCTCTGGCAGCTGAAAGCAAGGAGGTGTTGACCGAGCAGTGCCGAAAACACACTGAGAAGTTCGAGTATCCCGAAGCTGTGGAAACCTGCAGCAAGGCCATCAGCATGGATGCAAAATACGTGGATGCTTATTTTTGGCGCGGCGTGGCCTTGGTCGCAACCCGGCAATATGATAAAGCTATTGCAGACTTTACGCAGGTGCTCGATTTGAATCCAAACGATGTTCAGGCGTTGAGCAACCGCGGATTAGTCTATCGAAGGCTGAAACAGTATGATTTGGCCTTGAAAGATCTCAACCAGGCGATTGAACTTGATCCGACTTATGCGCCCGGTTGGTTGAGCAGGGGAACGGTGTTCGCTCAGATGGATCAGTGGAGCGATGCCATTCTCGACTACAGCAAGGGAATTGAGTTGGAGCCGAAAAACTACACGGCTTATCACAATCGGGGCATTGCTTACGAGCAGACGGGGAAAAAAGCTGAGGCAATCAGTGATTTTCGTGCATTCTTGCAGATGGCGCCGGCGGGTGACCCCCTGCGAGCCTCTGTTGAACACCGGATCAAAGGGTTGGAGGAGACGCCATGATGCAGACGTATACTACGCAAGGGACCTGTTCTACCGAGATTCGCTTCGAGGTTGCGGACGGAAAGCTTCAAAAGGTCGAGTTCTCTAATGGATGCGAGGGCAACTTAACGGCTATCAGTCGCTTGGTTGTAGGCATGAACGTAAAGAGCGGGATTGAGAAACTCAAAGGAATTCCCTGCGAAGGACGCGACACATCCTGCCCTGACCAGTTGGCGCGCGCGCTGGAAGACTTGACCGCGTCAAAGTAGTATAATATAGACGGAAGAGCTCTTGAAAAACAATTAATAGGAGGGGTTGACATGTTCAGCAAGCTTCTGGTTCCCATAGACGGCTCCGAAATGGCTTGGCATGCATTGGATCACGCCAAGGCTCTGGGCGAGAAATTCGGCAGTGAAATTACCGTGGTGCATGTGGTTCAACCCTACAATACAATACCCAGCATTGACGGATCACCCTTGTTCATTCCTAGGGATATTGATGATATCCAACAAACGGGGAAAACGTTGTTGCAGCAGGCCGAAGAGAAAATGGCAGGGTATCCGTATCCCTTGGAAACAAAAATTGAGTTTGGTTATCCGGCGGAGAGAATCCTGCACCTTGTAAAAGAAGGCGATTACCGCATGATCGTAATGGGAAATCGTGGACTCAGCGGGATTGCAGAGTTTCTGATGGGCGGAGTCGTATCACGCGTCACGCAGCATTCGACGGTTCCTGTTCTGATCGTGAAATAACAGGAGGTGACTGACGGGTGTTTGGAAGAAAACATCTGGTTGGCGCACTGCTATGGTTGCTATTATGCTATTGCCCGGTCGTTTCGGCCGCTAGTACACAGTATGTGATGGGAGATGCCGGCCCTCCGGTCATACAGATCCAATCCGGTCTGAAATCCGCAGGTTATTATGGTGGACAGATCGACGGTAAGTTTTCGACGATGACCCGGCAGGCTGTGATAACATTTCAGAAAGATGTAGGCCTGAAAGCGGACGGCATTGTGGAGGAAAAAACCTTCAAAGCATTGACGGGGAAAGAGATTCCCGCTAAGGCTGCCAGTATTGCACAACCGGGGATGGACAAAAACGCGGACAAGATTCTTGCTACAGCGCTATCCTACAGAGGGGTAAAATATCGTTTCGGCGGCGCTACGCCAACTGGGTTTGACTGTTCCGGTTTTGTGATGTACGTGTTTGATAAGCACGGGATTAAATTGCCCCGCACAGCGGATAAACAGTTTGAAGTCGGGAAACCGATCAAAGTGAAAAGTGATTTGAAACCTGGGGATTTGGTTTTCTTTGAAACCTATGAAAAGGGTGCATCACATGTAGGGATTTATCAGGGAAATGGTCAATTTGTTCATGCATCTTCCAGCAGGGGAATTACAGTGAGCGGACTGTCTGATGCGTATTTTGCCAAAAGGTACTATGGCGCACGTAGGATTTTGTGAATAGTTTAAAGGCGACAGAATAATCTGTCGCTTTTTTGTTTGTACGCAGGAAAACAATAGAGTAAAAGAGAATAACAACTTTACAATAT
>DATMYT010000372.1:0-6732 GCA_035560855.1 Negativicutes bacterium
CCCAAACCTGTAAAAGAAAAGATTTCCAAAGCTGATGCCGATGCGGTTAAAGCCAAATTGGTCGAAGCTGGCGCTACTGTCGAAGTAAAATAGTTTTGTTACAGGTGGGCGCACTAATTCGCCCACCTGTTTTAAAATCCACTTCGTGTTGACAATTTGACATATGTGTGATATCATCCTAAAATGCGGTAATTATCTTTTGAGGGGATGAAAACACTTTTCCGTTATGCAAAAAGCAAGGTCTTCCTTAAACTGGAGCGCCTTGCTTGTTTTTGCTTTACATTCCGATTTTGTTTCAACAGTGGAGGTGGGGGTCTGAATGTTCAATCCCGTAGAGGTAGGTAAACGAACACGCTATAGTTACGCCAAAATTGACGAAGTTCTGGACATGCCTAATTTAATTGAGATCCAGAAGAAGTCATATCAGTGGTTTCTTCAAACGGGTCTGACTGAAATCTTTCGGGATATTTCGCCGATACAGGATTTCACTGGGAATTTGGTATTGTCATTTGATGATTTTCGTCTGGGCGAGTCGAAGTATGCCGTAGAAGAGTGCAAGGAACGCGACGTAACGTATGCGGCGCCTTTAAATGTAAAAGTGCGTCTGGTCAATCGAGAAACTGGTGAAATCAAAGAACAAAATGTTTTCATGGGCGACTTTCCGCTTATGACTGACAACGGGACTTTTATCATTAATGGCGCTGAACGCGTTATCGTCAGTCAGTTGGTTCGTTCTCCCGGTGTATATTATGATGTTGCTATGGATGCAAATGGGAAGGAATTGTTTTTTGCGACCATTATTCCCAATCGTGGGGCATGGCTCGAACTTGAAACGGATTCCAATGACGTAGTATCTGTGCGTGTTGACCGGACACGAAAATTGCCGGTGACTGTCTTGATTCGGGCGTTAGGGTGGGAATCCAATGAAACTATTTTGTCTTTATTCGATGAAAATGTGCGCATTCGTGCTACGTTAGAAGCCGGTAAAGATGATTCTACTGATCGTGATACCGCATTGCTTGAAATTTACAAGAGACTGCGTCCGGGCGAACCAGCTACGATTGAAAATGCTGCTCAATTAGTGGAGTCATTGTTCTTTGATCCGAAACGCTATGACTTGGCAACGGTTGGGCGTTATAAACTGACCAAAAAAATCGGTTGGCGCCGTCGCTTGCAGGGCGTTTTTCTTGATCAGAACATTGTGGATAAAAGTACGGGAGAAATTATTGTTGCTTGCCGTGATCCTCACGATGCTCCTGTACGAGTCGATGAAGAAATCTTGGATATTATCGAGAAAAGCGGCGTTTTCAGTGAAGAAACTTTAGGTGAAGGACTAGTCGAAGTATATGGACGGCTTCATGAAGACCAGAAGCCGGAAAAAATGCTTTGTACTCCGACGCCATCAGACTATAGTCGCCGTACCGTTGCCAAGGCTGATATTATGGCTTCCATTAGCTATCTGCTGAATCTGGCGGAAGGGTTTGGCAATAAAGACGATATTGACCATCTCGGGAACAGGCGGTTGCGGTCAGTTGGCGAGTTGCTGCAGAACCAGTTCCGCATTGGACTTGCGCGCATGGAACGTGTGGTGCGTGAGCGCATGACCATTCAAGATGTTGACGTGATCACGCCGCAGGCCCTCATTAATATACGACCGGTTGTGGCTGCAATTAAAGAGTTTTTCGGTTCGAGCCAACTGTCGCAGTTTATGGACCAAACCAATCCTTTGGCGGAGTTGACTCACAAACGTCGACTTAGTGCACTCGGCCCTGGCGGCCTGAGCCGTGAACGTGCTGGCTTTGAAGTTCGCGACGTGCATCATTCTCACTATGGACGTATGTGCCCGATTGAGACGCCGGAAGGTCCGAATATCGGTCTTATTGGATCGTTATCGACCTTTGCCCGGGTCAATCAGTTTGGGTTTATTGAGACTCCTTATCGCAAGGTCGACAAAAAAAACCTGCGAGTTACAGCTGATGTGCATTATCAGACGGCGGACGAGGAAGATGAAGTCGTTATTGCGCAAGCAAACGAAAAACTGAATAAGGACGGCTGGTTTGAAGAAGAGCAGGTCAGTGTCCGATATAGAGATCATATCTTGGAAGTGCCTGCTCCGGAAGTCGACTATATGGATGTTTCGCCCAAACAAGTTGTTTCCATCGCAACTGCGATGATTCCTTTTTTGGAAAATGATGATGCGAATCGAGCACTCATGGGCGCAAATATGCAACGCCAAGCGGTTCCTTTGCTGCGTCCTGCTGCCCCACTGGTCGGAACAGGCATGGAGTCTAAGGCTGCACGAGATTCGGGTGTTGTCGTGTTGGCGAAAAATGCCGGTGTTGTCGAGCGAGCAACCGCAACAGAAATATTAGTTCGGCGGCAAGGCGAAAATGCAGGCTTGGACAAATATAAACTTTTAAAATATCTGCGTTCAAATCAAGGAACTTGCATTAACCAACGCCCGTTGGTGTATAAAGGTGAAATCGTTGAAAAGGGCCAAGTTCTAGCCGACGGTCCATCTACAGATCGCGGAGAACTGGCGCTTGGCCGGAATATACTGGTCGCGTTCATGCCGTGGGAAGGCTATAACTATGAAGATGCGATTTTGCTCAGCGAAAAGATCGTCAAGGAAGATGTTTTTACCTCCATTCATGTGGAGGAATACGAATGTGATTCAAGGGACACAAAACTTGGCCCTGAGGAAATAACCCGCGACATTCCTAATGTAGCGGAAGAGGCGCTAGGTGATTTGGATGATCGTGGAATTATCCGAGTTGGTGCTGAAGTTCGCCCAGGGGATATTCTAGTTGGAAAAGTTACGCCAAAAGGTGAAACGGAGCTTACGGCAGAAGAACGATTGTTACGTGCCATCTTTGGTGAAAAAGCTCGGGAAGTCAGAGACACTTCATTACGTGTTCCTCACGGTGAATCCGGCAAGGTGGTTGATGTAAAAGTCTTTACTCGTGAAAACGGCGATGAATTGATGCCGGGAGTAAACCAACTTGTTCGTGTATATATCGCACAGAAAAGAAAAATTTCTGAAGGCGATAAAATGGCTGGCCGGCATGGAAACAAAGGTGTTGTATCGCGAATTATGGCCGAAGAGGATATGCCATTTCTGCCGGACGGAACTCCGGTGCAGATCGTGCTGAACCCGTTGGGGGTTCCGTCACGAATGAATATCGGTCAGGTATTGGAAACACACTTGGGGTGGGCAATTTCGGCTCTTGGACTCCAAATCGCGCATAAGGATCCAAATGTGGAGGCTCGTCTTAAAGAAGCAGGGTATGACGTAGAACGTTGGGGTCTGCCAAAACCGGACGGTATTGAAGAAGCGAGAGAACTACAACGAGGCTCTCATATTTGGCCTAATGCTTATGGAGATTGTGGAATCCATATTGCAACACCTGTATTTGATGGTGCTATAGAAGAAGAAGTTATTAAAACACTCAAACTGGCCCAATTGCCGGAAGATGGGAAAACCATACTTCGTGATGGTCGGACTGGACGTCAGTTTGATAATTCCGTGACGGTCGGATATGTATATATGCTGAAACTTCACCATCTGGTTGATGACAAAATTCATGCTCGTTCTACGGGACCGTACTCCTTGGTTACTCAGCAGCCGTTGGGCGGCAAGGCGCAGTTCGGCGGACAGCGCTTCGGCGAAATGGAAGTGTGGGCATTGGAGGCCTACGGTGCGGCGTATACGCTGCAGGAACTGTTGACAGTGAAGTCTGATGACATTGTCGGACGCGTCAAAACATATGAAGCGATTGTCAAGGGCGAGAATATACCTGAACCGGGTATTCCTGAATCCTTCAAGGTTCTTATGAAAGAATTGCAGAGCATTGGATTGGATGTAGAAGTTCGTTCCGAGGATGGCAAACCGATTCTTATCCGGGACTCTGATGAAGATGTTCATGAAACAGCAAAGGAACTGGATTTGCCTATTGGAGGCGAATCACGATACCAACCGGTTCCACGAGAGCGAAAACCATCACGGTTCTCTGAACAACCGGCATCTACGGATGTTGATGCTGTTGCAGATTTCCTCGAAGAAGAGGGTCCTGATGACGAAATTTTACTGGGTATGTCGGAAATAGAAATCCTGCCGGTTCCCAAGGTTGAGGATGAGGTAGACGCTCATGCCCGCAAGAGTGTCAAGAAAGTCAAGACCAAAGAGAAAAAGCCCAATGTACGGGAATTGCTCGATGAAGTCGATGACTTGACCTTCGATGACCCTGGTGCAGACGACGACAATATCGAGTAGGTAAGAGGGGAGCGATAAAATCTTGCAAGATGTGAACAATTTTGACTCAATGCGGATTGGCTTGGCTTCTCCCGACCAGATTATGGGTTGGTCCCATGGTGAAGTTAAAAAGCCGGAAACAATTAATTACCGAACACTGAAACCAGAACGTGACGGATTGTTTTGCGAGAAAATCTTTGGGCCAACACGAGATTGGGAGTGCCACTGCGGAAAATACAAACGAATTCGTCACAAGGGTGTGATTTGTGATCGTTGCGGCGTTGAAGTTACCAAATCCAAAGTTCGCCGCGATCGAATGGGGCATATTGAGTTAGCGGCGCCTGTTTCGCACATATGGTATTTTAAAGGGATTCCCAGCCGGATGGGGCTGATTTTGGACATATCGCCAAGGGCGTTGGAAAAAGTTCTTTATTTTGCTTCGTATATTGTTTTGGATCCCAAGGATACGCCGCTTATGCGTCGGCAACTTCTAACAGAAAAAGAATACCGGGATTATTATGAAAAGTATGGTTCCCATTTCGAAGTAGGAATGGGGGCAGAAGCAATTAAAAAACTTCTGGAAGAACTCGACCTCGACAAGATGAGTAGGGATTTGCGGCAGGAACTTAAGGAAGTTAGCGGGCAACGACGGATTCGGGCGATTCGCCGCCTTGAAGTTGTTGAAGCTTTCCGAAAATCCGGCAACAAACCCAGATGGATGATTCTGGATGTTGTACCGGTCATTCCGCCAGAGTTGCGACCGATGGTCCAACTTGATGGAGGACGCTTTGCTACATCCGATCTTAACGATCTATATCGTCGGGTTATTAATCGAAATAATCGGCTCAAGCGTTTGCTTGAATTGAAAGCGCCAGATATTATTGTTCGGAATGAAAAACGGATGCTGCAGGAAGCTGTGGATGCGTTGATCGACAATGGCCGTCGTGGCCGTCCGGTCACCGGACCGGGAAATCGTCCACTCAAATCCTTGAGTGATATGCTGAAGGGCAAACAAGGACGCTTCCGGCAGAATCTTCTTGGGAAACGCGTAGACTATTCGGGCCGTTCCGTAATTGTGGTTGGGCCGGAACTAAAACTCCATCAATGCGGTCTGCCGAAGGAAATGGCGCTTGAGCTCTTCAAACCTTTTGTGATGAAAAAACTGGTTAATGCTGGACATGCACATAACATTAAGAGCGCCAAACGGATGGTAGAGCGCATGCGACCAGAAGTCTGGGATGTATTGGAAGAGGTCATCAGGGAGCATCCCGTGCTTCTGAACCGGGCTCCTACACTTCATCGCCTCGGCATTCAGGCTTTTGAACCTGTTTTGTCAGAAGGCCGCGCCATCAAAATTCATCCGTTGGTATGTACTGCTTACAATGCTGACTTTGACGGCGACCAAATGGCTGTTCATGTCCCATTGTCGGCAGAGGCGCAATCAGAGGCGCGTGTTCTGATGCTGAGTGCGCACAATATTTTGTCGACCAAAGACGGACGCCCGGTGGCGTCGCCAACGCAAGATATGGTTCTTGGTTCGTATTATTTGACGATAGAGCGGGAATCGGAAGAGAGTGAACGTCGTCAAAAAGAAGGGCATCCTCCGCGCGCCTTTTCAAATGGCGATGAGGCTTTGCAGGCTTACCACTTTGCCTCCATTACGTTGCAAGAAAAAATCAGGATTCGCATTCCCGGACATGGACTAATTACGACTACCATGGGTCGGTATATATTTAATGAAGCTTTGACCGAAGAATTGAAACAATATAGCGCTGACGGCAAAGAATTAGGCCGATTGATGGATAAAAAAGAGTTGGGGAAATTGGTTGCTGACTCCTACCGTCGTTTCGGAAATGCGCAGACAGCTACTGTTCTTGACAAGATTAAAAAACTGGGTTTCACCTTTGCTACAAGAGCGGGTATAACGATTGCCGTCTCTGATATTAAAATCCCAAAACAAAAACAAGTGATTATTGCTACTACAGATGCGCAGGTTGAAACAATTAACAGCCACTATCGCAACGGATTGCTTACTGCCGATGAACGGTACATCAAAGTTGTTGATCTTTGGAAAAAGGCGACGGACGATGTTACGGATTCATTGATGAAGTCCTTGGATCGCTTAAATCCCGTATACATGATGGCAACTTCCGGCGCCCGCGGCAATGTGCAACAAATCCGGCAGTTGGCCGGTATGCGAGGACTCATGTCAGATCCGTCAGGCCGAATTATTGATTTGCCGATCAAGGCAAATTTCCGTGAAGGCTTGACTGTTTTGGAGTACTTCATTTCTACGCATGGCGCTCGAAAAGGGTTGGCTGATACCGCACTACGTACGGCTGACTCCGGTTATTTGACACGACGTTTGGTTGACGTCGCTCAAGATCTTATTGTTCGTGAAGATGATTGCGATGTTCTAAAATTCAATATTGCACATGAGATCGACGCAATGCAGTCGGCTCACGTACAATCCATTGATC
>DATMYT010000373.1:0-3404 GCA_035560855.1 Negativicutes bacterium
GTCCACTACGAGGATACTGACGGCCGACAACCAGAGCAACGTCATCGGCACATTTATCACCGACAGCGACCTCAAAACCGTCTCGGGGGTTCCCATTCTCGGAAAACTGCCGCTGCTGAGGTATCTGTTCTCGAAGGAGAACAAGGAAAAAATGCGCAATACGGCGGTCCTCACCCTGTCGGTGCGGCTGCTGCCTGTGCCGTCCTCGAAAGACTAGGGGAGGGGGCGTCCGGTTGGCGAGCGACTGCCGAAAAGGAGTGGGAGTAGGATGAATAAGGCACTGATAGCGGCCCTGGCGGCGGCAATCGTCCTGGGGACGACCGCGCCGGCCCTGGCCTACAACGCGGATCAGCTGGCCAAGGTGAGAAACGGCGAGAAGAACTGTGCCGGGTTCGATCTGAGCGGAGCCATCCTGCCCGAACGTATGAGCAATGTCAACCTGAGCGGCGCCAATCTGAAAGGGGCCAACCTGAGCAAAGACAATTTAAGCAAGGCCATACTTGACTATACTACACTGCGGGGCGCCAATCTGAGCGGAGCCGACCTGAGCGGCTCTGACCTCACCGGCGCCGATCTCACCGGCGCCGATCTCACCGGCACCGATCTGCACGGCGCCAAGCTTGCCGGAACCAAGCTCACCGGCGCGACGATGCCCGACGGAACGAAGCATCCGTAGCCTGTAGCAAACTGGAGCAGCATTAGGATAGAACGCGGGAAGACGAACAATGCCCGGAACAGTACTGTTCCGGGCATTGCTGATTATTCCGCGTGAGAATATCTCAAACTTTGGGTAGATGGTAATAATATCCACAAAGGAGATGACCATTTATGCAAAGTGTACAGATGCAGCTCGCTAAAGAGTTGGCGAAAGAGTGCTGGACTATTGAGGACATCCACAACAAGCTAAAAGACCTTTTCAAAGACTCCCTGCAGCAAATTATCGAAGCCGAAATGGTCGACCACCTAGGTTACGACAAGCACAACCCGGACGGGGACAATACCGGCAACAGCCGCAATGGCTACAGTAAAAAAAACATTAAATCAAAGTACGGGCCAACGGAAATTCAGATTCCCCGTGACCGCAACACCGAATTTGAGCCTCAGATCATCGGCAAGCACGAGAAAACTGCTAACGCCATCGAAGAGCAGATTATCGGCATGTACGCCAAAGGGATGTCCGCGCGACATCGAGGATCAGATGCGGGATATTTACGGTATCGATGTATCCCCCAGCCTGGTGAGCAGAGTGACCGATAAGATTATGCCTCAGGTGGCCGAATGGCAATCTCGTCCCCTGGAGAAAGTCTATCCCGTCGTATTCTTAGACGCCATCCACTTCAAGGTCCGCAAAGATAACCGGATTATCAACAAAGGGCCTACAGCGTATTAGGCATCAGCTTGGCCGGTCAGAAAGACATCCTGGGAATGGATCGGCGAGACTGAAAGCGCCAGCTTTTGGCTTGGTGTCTGCAACGAACTCAAAAATCGCGGCGTGTCGGATATCCTGGTCGCCTGCAAGGACGGTCTGTCCGGGTTTTCCGAGGCCATTTCCATCGTCTTCCCCCGGACGGAAATCCAACTCTGCGTCATCCACCAAATTCGCAATCTCTTTCCAGGCGAGGAAACAGCTTCACCGCATTACCTCTTTCTATAGCGCGAACCGCTTCTTTGTCAAACTCTTTGTATTCCCTTATTCCTTTACCCGTTAATGGCATACACGGTTCCGGGGCAAAAACATAATCGCTGCCAAATACTATTTGTGTTGTTCCTACAAGCTCCTTTAGGCAGGCAAAAGTAGCGGGGTAAGCTGATAACGCTGTGTCATAGTAGAACTTTTTAAGATAATATTCCAGCCCTTTAGGCATGTTCTTGGCCACCGCGGGTAAAGCCAAGTTTACAAGACGAACCCGTGACGCCAAATAAGGAACAGTGCCCCCGGCATGAGCCAGAATAAAGCGTATATTAGGATATTTCTCGATCATTCCGTTCAGTATTAGCGAATAGGCTGTTCTAGTCGTATCAAAGCATACGTCAAACGTATATGCTGGTAAACCCATTTTTATTTGTTCAAAACCAGGAGGCGTTTCCGGATGAATAAAGACTATTGCTTTACGGCGATTCAACTCGGAAAGCACTTCATCAAACTTCTGATCGCCCAAATAGTAACCAGCATAATTTGATAGTAGAACGACCCCGTCGAGTTTTAGAACGTCAAGTGCGTACTCAATCTCCCTCAGCGAATCATCAATATTAGGCAACGGCAACGTGGCAAAAACGCCGAATCTATTCGGATAAGTCTGAACCAATTGTGCCGCTATTTCATTCACTTGTTTTGCTAAATCGTGAGCAAACGCCGTAGCATCCGGCACCTTGCCAAAATAGACTCCCGGAGCAGAGATCGAGACCACGGCTGTTGCGATACCGTTAGCGTCCATTAGTTCAAGGGTTTTCTCAGCATCCCATTGCGGAAACGTCATTCCCAAAGCTGCGCCTATACCTTTTTTTGCGAGGGCTTCAACATATTCTCTTGGAATAATATGCTGATGTACATCAATTTTTCCTGATTCCAACATAATTACTTTCCTCCTATTAGCCATTGCATTTTATATCTAGCCTCTAATGAGGTGCTAAATCTGGGCAATCCTCATTTTCGTTAATTTGCATTTTCTGTTGTTTTCCTCCACATGGTGGTCAAGGGTCTTTGTACTATCGTTACATTTTTAGTACACAAAGTACAAAAATGCATTTTTAAGTCGCACATCAGTGCGACTTAAAAAAACTGAGAAATGCCTTACTCTTTTGCCGGCAGTAACCCGAATACGAGGATATCCGCCATTGCAGACAGTGCATCCGCAAATGTCATATTACTTTCTTCTAGAAACCGATAATTGAACAAATCGCTTAAAGCATTTGCGACGATTTGTCTGAGTACAAAAATATTTATTGGACGAATTGCCTTATTCTCTATGCTGTGGAGGATAAGGTCTGTTAAATGATTCATCTGCTCCTTGCGAAACTCATCCACCAACCGCCATTCATCAGGATAATAATTACGAAGATCATCATAGAGGCGATGACTGTTAATTGCCCCAAAAACTTTTGGTGTAATCCTAAGTAAAGCCTGGATTTTTTCTGCAATAGTCAATCCGGAGTTTTCGTAAATTTCTTGTTCCTGGATTCTGACATCATTGATGGCAGTAGCTAAAATGTCATGCACAAGCTCATTTTTGGAGGCAAAGTGTTCATATAAGGAAGTTTTGCTCAGACTAAGACGCCTGGCTAGATCGCTCATTGTAAATTTTACGCCGCGGGTTTTCATCTCGTCGGCCGCAGCGATGAGAATTCGATTACGCAAAACAATATCGCCTCAATTCTGTACTGATAAGACAAAATAAGTACTGGCG
>DATMYT010000374.1:0-2248 GCA_035560855.1 Negativicutes bacterium
GGAACTGCTACAAATTCGTCCTGTATTTGGGCAAAGCCACGGAGTATTGCGTCTTTTAGAAACCAATCAGCTATATTTTCAGGCAATTTGATTTTCCGCCGCAATGTTTCTCTTGAAATCCCGGGTTCATCTGGCTTTTGCTTATGATATTCTTCCAAAACTTTTTTCATTTGCAGCTGAAATGCAATCAATTGTTCATCGGCCACAAAATAATTGCCGATTTGCTTTACCTTACCGCAATTGATCAAACAATTTATTGCATCATATGTCTGGGGCGTATTAAAATAACCAGCCAAACGAATCCACTGATGCAACGTAGGCGGCTCTTTAGTCATAAGTAAAAGTTCGAACATGATCGCCGCCTGCGCTTGGTGGCGAAAAGCTTCATTCAAACGAACCAATTGTTCATTGCGTTTGTTGTTATGCTCCGCCGGACACAAAAGCGTCACTCCGCCAATCAAATCTTGTGGTGAGTAGCGCCGCAAGATTCCCCGATCTCCAAGTCCTGCTGAAATTGGCTTTTCCAGATGCAAACGTATAAGTGACGCTTTTGTGTCGTTTTTTGTAAAAGACATTCTACCGATAAACTCTCCCGTCCCAATATGAAATCGAATCCTAGTACCTGACGGAAAGTATTTTTTCCAAAGAATCGCCGCCTCCCAAATTTCGCCAGTTTGTCCATAGCCATCTGCGCTTAAAAACATTCCTCTCCCCACTTCGGACAGAGCTATTCCCGCCAAGTTTATAGACGCTCTTTGCCCAGCTCCCACTATAAGGGCCGATTGGTTATGGGTTTCAATTTCCCTCACCTTTCCTGCAATACCTGCTGGAAAAACACTCACTGCCTCCCCCGTTTTAAGGGTTCCTGTTAAAACAGATCCTGTAACAATTAGCCCCTGTCCCTTTAAATTAAAAGCCCGATCAATCCATAGCCGAAATGGAGCGTTGCGGTCTCTTTCATTCATTGTCTCCGCCTGTAACCGCAACGCTGCTTTTAATTCAGTCATTCCTTCGCCTGTAATTGTTGAAACTTTACACACTGGAGCATCCATCAAAAAGGTCCCTGCCAAATAACTTTTCACGTCTTCCTCTACTAAGCTTAGCCACTCTTGATCTACTTTGTCGATTTTACTAAGAACCACAAGCCCCCGCTTGATACCAAGACATTGCAGCATTTCAAAATGTTCGCGAGTTTGGGGCATAATGCCTTCATCAGCAGCTATTACCAACATTACCATGTCCATCCCGCCGGTACCCGCCAACATGTTTTTGAGGAAACGTTCATGTCCTGGCACGTCGATAATTCCCAGTGTCAGAGATTTTTCGAAGCAGAGCGCCGCAAACCCTATATCAATGGATATCCCGCGTTTTTTTTCTTCTACCAATCGATCAGTGTCAGTTCCTGTTAAATATCGAATTAATGCCGTTTTCCCATGGTCTACGTGACCGGCGGTTCCGACGATCAGGTGTTTCATTTTGCTGGCCTACCAACAATTCCTGACAACTCGTCGCACAATATTTGACTGTCTTCATTCCTAAGGCAACGTACGTCCAACACCACCGCTTGATCTCTAAGCAAACAAATAATGGGAATTGGCATCTTGCGCAGGGCTCGTTCTAACTGCGCAGCAGACATATTGTTCGGTACGACCTCCACACCATATCCCCGCAATTCAACTGTAGGTAAGGATCCCCCTCCAGACAGCGAAAGGGTTGGAATCACTTTTACTTTCCAGCCACACGATCGCATCGGGGCAATTTTGTTCATGATTTCTTCCGCTTTCTTTTCCAGCTCTATTTCTTTCAGGTTTAACATCAACCACCCCGGTATTAGCTCTTCTGCGCGACCTGTCGCATAATCAATAAGAGTGCCTTCCAACGCAGCTAGCGATAGTTTATCGATACGAAATGCTCTCAGAAGCGGCTCGCATTTCAGTTGGTGTATATACGATTTTTTCCCAACAATAATTCCTGCCTGCCCCGCACCTAACAATTTGTCTCCGCTAAAAGTCACCAGGTCGAAACCAGCCGTTATACACTCCCGCACCGTTGGGTCTTGATGTCCTGCTAACGAAAACGGCAATAGCGTTCCGCTGCCCACATCATTGATTGAAATCAGTCCTTTTTCACGAGATAACCTGCATAACTCTTCGAATGTCGGCTGGCTGGTAAAGCCAACAATTTCAAAGTTACTGGTATGAACTTTAAGAATCGCCGCAGTATTCGGGGTAATCGCCGCTTCATAATC
>DATMYT010000375.1:0-2509 GCA_035560855.1 Negativicutes bacterium
GATTTGCAGGCAAACGATGGGATTCTTGGAAGGCTGAGAACCAAACCGGAACAGTTGAACGGTCAGTGCGGCAAGTGCTCGCAAAATCGCCTGTGCGGCGGGTGCCGGATTCGGGCCGTCGGCGATGGCGATATCTGGGGCGATGATCCCGCATGCTTCTGGACGGAGTCGACGAAAGAAGCCGATAAATGCTGATTTCATGGAATACCACTCAAGCTTGCAACATCAACTGCATGCATTGCTATCGGGACGCGGGCGACCGCCTGAGGGATGAACTGACTACGGCGGAAGGGAAAAAGCTGTTGGAAGAGGCTGCAGCCTGCGGCTTTCGTATTTTTGTCTTCAGTGGCGGGGAGCCGTTGCTGCGAGGCGATCTGACGGAGCTAATCGCTCACGCAAAGTCGCTGAAGCTACGACCTGTGCTCGGTACGAACGGTATGCTGCTGACGCCGGCCAAGGTGGCGGAGTTAAAAGATGCGGGACTGGCGGCTGCCGGAATTAGCGTGGACAGTGTTTCCGCCGAGAGGCATGACTGGTTTCGCCAATCGGTCGGCGCGTGGGAAGCAACCATGGCCGGGATGCGCGCCTGCCGCGAAGCGGGGTTGCCTTTTCAGGTTCATACGACGGTGATGGACTGGAATGAGGCGGAAACGTTGGATATTACGGATAAAGCCATTGAATGGGGCGCTATGGCCCATCATGTGTTTTTCTTGGTACCGACCGGGCGGGGCGATAATATCAAGGACCGCAGTTTGCCGGTCGCACAGCAGGAAGCGCTACTACAAAAAATATTGGAGAAACAGCGTCAGGTTTCCATCGAACTGAAACCAACCTGTGCACCTCAATTTATGCGGGTCGCAGCCCAAAAGGGAATCCCCATGCGTTTTAGCAAGGGGTGCATTGCAGGTACGGCCTATTGTGTTATTCTTCCCAATGGCGATTTGCAGCCCTGTCCCTATTTTCCACTGAAAGCGGGAAACGTCAGGGAACTCGGATTTGCGAAGCTTTGGCGGGGATCCCCGTTGTTTGCCGAGCTGCGCAGGGCAAATTTAGGCGGCCAATGCGGCGAATGCGATTATCAGAGAGTCTGCGGCGGTTGCCGAGCGCGGGCCTGGTATGCTTCCGGCGGCGACTTCATGGCGGAAGATCCTTACTGTATTTATACCGAGAAATAGGGGGAGGGGAAATACATGCTAAGAGGAGTCCGTGGGGCTACTACCGCGATTTCCAATGACCCGGACGCCATCAGGTGCGCGACAAAAAACCTGCTGGTTGCCCTGACAAAAGCGAATGCACTGCAACCCAATGATATTGCGGCTGTGATCTTCAGTTCAACGCCGGACCTCAATGCGGCGTTCCCGGCCGCCGCCGCCCGGGAATTGGGTTGGAACGAGGTTCCGCTGTTTGGAACGCAGGAGATAGAGTGCCCGACAGGCATCCCCCTCTGTGTTCGAGTCCTGATTTTGCTAAATACAGATAAATCACAGAGAGAGATACAATCCGTATATCAGGCGGGAGCTGTGGTTCTGCGTCCGGATTTATCCGCGACCGACCTGCGGTGATGGTGATATTGAGGAGATAAAAATTACGATGGAAATAGTTGAACAAAAATTAATTTCGGTGGCAGTGCCGGTTTTTAATGAACAGGACAATATCGAGGCGCTATACCGCGAGGTTGTTCAGTACCTGGAACCGTTGCCTTACCGCTTTGAACTGCTTTTCATTGATGATGGGTCAAAAGATGCAACCGCGTTGGTTCTGGACCGGATCATACAGGCGGATTGTCGGGTACGGGCATTGATTCTTGCCCGCAACTTCGGGTTTCAGACGGCGCTGACTTGCGGGATGGAAAATGCCGACGGCGATGCGGTCATTACCATGGATGGCGATTTGCAGCATCCCCCTGCGCTGTTGCCTGAACTGATCGCGCGGTGGGAAGCGGGAGCGGAAGTGGTGCAAACCATTCGCAAGGATACCGCCGGTGTTTCGTTTTTCAAAAAACTGACTTCGCTATTTTTTTATCAAGTGATTAATGCCATTTCCAAAGTGCATATTGTGGAAGGCGGATCAGATTTTCGCCTGCTTGACCGCAAGGTGGTACTCAGTTTTCGCCGGTTCAAAGAGCGCGCCAAGTTTATCCGGGGGATTATCAGCTCCATCGGATACCGGCAAGAGTACATCGAATTTGTAGCGCCGCCGCGAAGAGCGGGTACGTCGAAACTATCTTTCGGAAAAATGCTGCATTTTGCGCTGGATGGCATTACCGCCTATTCGCGGCTGCCGTTGCGGATTGCATTTTATATGGGACTGCTGCTGGGCGCAGGCAGTTTTGCATTGCTCGGACACGTTTTGTTTATCAAAGTTTTTACTGAAGAAGCCGTTCCCGGCTGGGCCACAACCTCAGCCAGCATACTGCTTCTGGGCGGCATTCAACTCATCGGACTCGGAATCATTGGGGAATATGTGGGCCGGATTTTTGAGGAAGTTAAACAACGCCCGATGTACTTGG
>DATMYT010000376.1:0-3877 GCA_035560855.1 Negativicutes bacterium
AAAAAGACATCATGAAAAAAGCGGCGAAGGAAGCCCGAGATTACCAGCGTCAATTAAATGAAAAGGAAGATCAGGATAGCTTAGCCTATCTGAAAGAAAAGGGCATGAAAATCACTGACCTGAATCCTGGTGAAAAAGAGAAAATTGTTGTCGCATTGAAACCTTTGTATGCTCAGTACTCCGTAACGCTTGGTAAGGACTTGGTTGACAAGCTATTGGCAGCTGTCAAATAAGCAAGCGGATAAATGGTAGGGCCGAGGGGCGCTCTTTCGCCCCTCGGGGAGCCCTACAAGCGCAGCGGCATTTTGACGGGAAGGAGCAGGATGTTATGAAAATCGGTTATGCACAACTGGACAAGGGCTTTAATGCAGTGTTGGCATTTTGCCTCGCACTAATGGGGATTTTCATTTTTGCCAATGTATTTTTGCGTTATGCATTTAATTCAGGGTTGACTTGGGCGGAAGAATTATCCCGATTTCTTTTCGTTTGGTTGGTGTTTCTTGGTGCTATTGGCGCATTAAAGGACAACAACCATCTGGGATTTACCTCCTTGGTCCAAAAATTGCCTGTCACCTTAAAAAAAGTTGTGTTTTTTATCAGTAACGGAATGGTACTGTATTGTATTTGGGCAGTTTTCGAGGGAAGTCTGGAATTAACCATGATGACTACAAAGACTCTCTCTCCCGCGACCGGACTGCCTCTTTCCTATATGTATGGGATTGGCGTTGTCATGGGGATTGGAATGTTTGCCATTGTTTTTCGGAATCTTTATCGAGCGCTTTTTGTTAAAGGCGCCATCGATACGCTGGTAGTCCTGAAAGAGTCTGAAGATGACAGAGATTTTGCGGCGGAAGTAACGCGAGGAGATGCAAAGCCATGACAGTAGCCGTTTTCATGTTTTCCTTATGCGGGGCTATGGTACTAGGGATGCCCATCGCGTTTGCGCTACTGGTGAGTGGAATAGCAATCATGCTTCAGTTGGGGTTGTTTGACGTTCGGATTCTGGCGCAGAATTTGATTATTGGTGCGGACAGCTTTGCCCTAATGGCGGTTCCTTTCTTTATTCTTGTAGGCGAACTGATGAACGCAGGTGGAATTTCCCGCCGGATTATCGGTTTCGGCATGGCGCTCGTAGGACATATCCGCGGTGGGCTTGGTTATGTGGCGATTTTAGCGGCATTTATATTTGCGGGTTTATCCGGTTCCGCTGTTGCGGACACAGCTGCTCTATGTGCAGTTTTGGTTCCGATGATGGGCGACGCGGGCTACTCTAAATCCGGTTCTGCGGCATTGATTGGCGCAGGAGGAATTGTCGCAATGATTTTGCCGCCCAGTATTGCCTTTATCATTTTTGGTGCGATTGGTGGTGTGTCGGTTGTCAAATTGTTTATCGCCGGAATTTTCCCTGGAATCTTGCTTTGTTTAAGCTTGGCTATCGTTTGGTGGTATATATCGAGAAAAAAACAAGTAATAGTTTTTCCACGGAGTACATTAAAACAGTTTATCCTGGCAACAAAAGAAGCTAGCTGGGCGCTTGTTTTGCCGATTTTGATTATGGTTGGGATAAAAGGGGGAGTCGTGACTCCTACAGAAGCAGCGGTAGTCGCAGTTTTTTATACGTTGTTCCTATGCTTCGGAGTGTATCGTTCGGTCAAAGTCAGCGAATTACCGAAAATACTGGTGTCGGCAGCTAAAACAACAAGTATTATCATGTTTCTGATTGCTGCAGCAATGGTTTCTTCCTGGTTGATTGCCATCGCCAATATTCCCGCGCAGATAACATCTTGGTTAGACCCATATATGGGAAATCGGCTGTTATTAATGATCGCCATTAATATATTGGTGTTCATTGTGGGGACTGCGATGGATTTGACGCCAACTGTGTTAATTCTAACGCCTGTATTGATGCCCATTGTTTTAAAAGCGGGCATTGATCCGGTATACTTTGGTGTGGTTTTTATCCTGAATAATGCAATCGGTCTGCTTACTCCGCCGGTCGGTACCGTGCTTAACGCAGCTTGCGGCGCAGGGAAAGTGTCCATGGATGATTTAATGGTGGATATTATGCCCTATTTAATCGTTGAAACAGTGCTGCTTGTATTGCTAATTGTTTTCCCGGAGTTAGTACTTGTTCCGCTTAAATTGTTGACCCGCTAAGCAGGACGGAATGTGTCTTATACCAGACACATTCCGTAGAACCCCCAGGAAGAGGGAAAATTTTTTAATAACAAATTGGATCGATCTAATACTCGGCGATTTATTTTAGCAGTATTCGCAAGGGTGTGTAATAAGGGAATAGAGGAGGATTACGATGAAAGATCTGGTCGCAAATCAACTCGTCACTTATTTGGAAAAGCGAGGAATAAAACATATTTTTGGCCTATGTGGGCACACGAACATTGCATTCTTAGCAGCACTATCCAAAAGTGAAAAAATACGATTCATCAATGTCCGACATGAACAAATCGCAGCTCATGCCGCCGATGGGTATGCCCGCGTCACGAAGAAAGCATCGGTAGTTCTGAGTCACTTGGGGCCGGGACTGACCAATGCAGCTACAGGCGTCGCAAATGCAGCCATGGACTCGATTCCGATGGTTGTAATTGCCGGCGACGTCCCTTCGCATTATTTTGGCAAACATCCTCATCAGGAAGTAAATCTGCATGCGGACGGGTCGCAGTGGGAAATCTACCGCCCCTTTGTAAAGAGGGCTTGGCGAGTGGATCGTCCTGATCTTTTGCCGGAAATCATGGAAAAAGCTTTTGCATTGGCGGAATCTGGACGCCCTGGTCCCGTTCTGGTCGATGTTCCGATGGATATTTTCTCAATGGAAGTCGAAGTTGAGCGTTTCACCAGATTGGATCATAATACAAAAATGATTCACAAACCGTCTATTGATGATGAGCTGGCGATTCGAATCGTAAAAATGCTGGCAGAAGCGAAGCGAGCGGTTGTTTATGCTGGCGGTGGTATTATTTTGGCTGACGCAGCGGAAGAATTGCGGGAATTTGTCGAGCATATGGGGTTGCCTGTAGCTCATTCGCTTATGGGGAAAGGGGCGCTACCGGATGATCATCCACTTACGCTAGGAATGACTGGTTTTTGGGGCACCAAATTTATTAACGACAAATGCCGCGAGGCCGATTGCATTATGGGCATCGGTACCAGCTTCAAGGAAGCGGATTGCAGTTCATGGTATCCCGAATATACTTTCAGCATGCCGCCGACGCGGCTTATACACCTTGATATTGATCCTGGCGAAATTGGACGCAACTATCCAGTGGAAATTGGGGCAGTGACTGATGCAAAACAAGCTTTGAGGGTGCTGCTACGGGTGGCGAAACAACTCTATCCCAAAGGCCGGCAGAACGAATTGGTAAAGACTGAAATCGTCCGCTACCGGAAAGAATTTGCAGCGAGTAATCAGGAACTTGCTACGAGCGACGCCTTTCCGATGATGCCGGAGCGTATTTTAGCCGATGTGCGCGCTGTATTGCCACGTAACGCCATTATTACTACGGATGTGGGCTGGAATAAAAATGGTGTCGGCCAACAATTTCCCATTTATGAACCCGGAAGTATCCTGACTCCGGGCGGCTATGCAACAATGGGGTTTGGATCACCAGCAGCTTTGGGCGCCAAAGTCGCTGCACCGGACCGAGTGGTGGTATCCTTGATCGGCGACGGAGGTTTTGGACAGAATCCGGCAGTTCTGGCTACGGCAGCCATTGAAGAAATACCGGCGATTTTTATCATTATGAACAACCGCGCGTTTGGTACTATTGCCGGATTGGAAAAAGCTCATTTCAATACTACATTCGGCACAGTATTCGAACGTGGAGGCGAATCTTATTCGCCGGACTATGCCGCGATTGCC
>DATMYT010000377.1:0-2646 GCA_035560855.1 Negativicutes bacterium
GCCTTACATATATCCATCAACGCCGACTGCGGTTTTCCATCAACATAGTAAGCAATGGCGCTGACACCGATGGCATACGTACCGCCCGCTGCAATAGCTCCGGACATGACGCCGCCAAAAAACGGAGCCAGTACACGCGCCAACTCCCGCAACGCCACTGCGGCCGGGAGGTGGAATCCCAGCCCGGCGATGAATTCACGGATGCCTTTTTCATCCAGATCCCGTCCCCCCAGATAGGCCACTGCCGTAACCATGATGACCTGCAGACTGGTAAGTACCGCGATATCGGCGACAGGAAGGGGATTTACTCCGATGCTTGCAGCCAAAGCGGCACAGGCGTGGACTAATTTCTGGGCTACCAGCCGAACCGCAAACTCTATTTTCCCTTCGAACGCCAATTGCAGGGCGGCATCCAGCGATACGTTCTCACAAATCAATTGCTGCAGCGCTCCGATATTGTAGCGGGCGTCATACTTCATATCCTGTCTGTCATCCGACCAATCGATATACGAACAGACCGGCAGAATCGCTAGCGGTTTCATCCCTTCGGCTTGAATCATGCCGATGATTCGCTCGCGAAAAGCCCGGATATTGACTTGCTTTCGTTCGTCATCAATGCTTTCTTGCGGCGGCGCCATCTGATCGGCCTTCGTGAGAAGCACGACCAGGGGAAGGGCACCTTTAAAATACTTTTTGTGAATCTGGTTCACCGAATGAAGGTCTTCATCCACATGGGAACGATCGGTCATGGGAATGGCCAACATCATGATGTCCGGCTGGAAGCCGTTCATTGAATTCTCCAGTTCCGCCTCCGCGTCTGCTTCTGCATCGGCAATGCCGCGAGTATCCACAACCTCGAATAGGACGCGGTCTCCATCATAGATACTATATTTCTCAGCTTTTTGCTGACCAGGCACCGGATCGGAAACCTCGGCCAGATATTTTCCGGCCAGTGCATTGATCACGCTGCTTTTTCCTGCACCGGTCCGGCCTACGAAAACGACCCGGAGTGGCCGAGGATTTTGAATTGCGTCCATTACCTGCTTGACATGCGGATCATTGAAAATATAATCCAGTGCCGACTCGGCAATCTCATGACCAAAAGGTAGTTTACCAATCCGTTTTGTTACTTCTTCCCGCAAGGAAGCCAGGCGGCGCAGTCTTTCCCTGCCGCTTTCATCCTTCCGGCTTTTCGGCTCCCGCTCCTCGGGTGTTGTACCCACCGCTTGGGTCAGCAAAGGAATATTCACGGTCTCATCTCCGAGTGGAACGTCTTTGGCAGGATGTGAAACAAAGTTTCGCCAATTGGTTTTAGCGGCTTTTTTCGCATTGGCAAATTTTTCTCGGATGCTTGCCAGATCGCTCGGTTTTCCCGCTTTAATCCATGCCTGCGCAGCTTTTCCCACGGCGTATGTGACTGAGACTCCGACCGAAACCTGCATCGGTGCAAACGGAATCAGCGTAGTCAGCGTCTGTCCGACAAACGCTGCCCCCAGTGAGGCAACAAAACCAAATGCAGCCGCCTGTGATATTTCCGTGCCGTACACCCGTCCAATTCGGATAATCATGTAAATTTCATTGGCAATCAGCGCCATCGTTCCGATTCCTGGCGCCACCACAATCATTCCCGCACGCGCCGCCGCCCATCGGCAGAGTTTTTCCGCTTCACGTTCCTGTTGCATTGCTATCTCATCATAACTCATCGTTATTTCCCCTCTTTTTACGAGCCCAAGTTCCTCCGCCTTGATCCCCATTATGCTTTCCCGAATATGATCATCTTTGAATGTCGCTTTTCTTCATTGTGCCACAAAACAAAAGCCCCGTCACCTGCCTTTGGGCAGAAGCCGAGGCCTTCGCTGCACAAAGGCGGGCAGAAATACTTTTGTTAGTAAGGAAATTATCAATCGACCTTTGTCGACAGATAAATTCCCAGCGTCATGTGATCGATTTGATTCTGGTTTTCTTCAATGGCGTCGATATGGCCATCTTCATCGCTCAGGATATGCTCCAAAATTTCACGAGTCGCAAAATCCTGGACTTCGCCAGCTAGTTCGATAGCCTCATTGTAGGCCGCTATGGTGTTTTTTTCATGTGCATGGTCATTTTTAAACATCTTGTCCACGTCGCTGCCAGTGTGAATCTTCTTCAGTTCGCTGACAACAGGCTGTCCCTCCAGAAACAAGATACGGGAAATCAGCATACCCACATGTTTCATTTCATCTATGGCTCTTTTTTCAAAATGGTCGTGCAATTTGCCGTAACCCCAGTTGCTGCACATTTCTGCGTGCACGATGTATTGATTGATGGCCGTTAATTCGTCAGATAGCTGCTCATTCAGGATTTCAATAAGTTTCGGATTGCCTTTCATATTGGCATTACCCCTTTCTCACAATATATGGTTCTACTTACCCCGCGATATCTATAGACTACGCTAAATGGCCGCATAATTCATTAGCACAACGTAATAACGTTTATATACAACTGCCAGAGCGCCTTTGTTTTATTGGAATAAAAGCTTTTGGTCTTTGCCCGCTTAACAAAAAAGAAAACTCGGTTTTCTTGAAAAAAAATCTCCGTGCACGAACACTATGAGCGGAACCCGGCGAACCCGGGCTAGCGTCAGTGCAAATGCGCAGAGATTCAGCC
>DATMYT010000378.1:0-11163 GCA_035560855.1 Negativicutes bacterium
GACAGGATTGTGTTAACTTTTGTGTTGGGTAGAATCATGGAGGATGCATTGTTGCAGTCTTTGATTATTTATCGTGGAAACTTCTTCGGATTATTTACTCGTCCTATTGCAGGGTCACTACTCTGGTTGGCGATTATTATATTTGCATTAAGCCTTTGGGCTGGTATAAAACACAAGAAAGACTCATTGGCCAGTGATGTGGAGATGTAGCAAAGCGGCCAAGCTTTTTCCGGCTTTATTTGGTGTACGCGTAGGAGTTGTGAGGGAGTGTTTGTTATGACGATGACTATGGTACAAAAATTGCTAAGTCCCATTCCTTTGCCGCGGATTGTTAAAATCCAGCAGCGGTTCATCACTTCGGAAATAATGGATATTTCCGCCGAACTGCGAAAGGAAATGGCAAAACCGGGAGTGGGAGAACGGATCAAGCCCGGGATGAGCATAGCCCTTACGGTAGGCAGTCGCGGGACTGCTGAGCTGCCACTGGTGACACGGACTATCGTCGAGGAAATCAAGCAACGTGGCGGACTTCCTTTTGTTGTACCCTCCATGGGTAGCCACGGTGGAGCGACAGCGGAAGGGCAGCAGACGGTATTGGCTAATTTAGGGGTTACGGAAGAAACAGCAGGCTGCCCCATTCGATCATCCATGGAAGTCGTTGAAGTGGGCAGGCTGGACGACGGACTTGCGGTTTTAATCGACAAATATGCTTATGAAGCCGATGGA
This sequence comes from Negativicutes bacterium, assembly GCA_035560855.1. Lineage (GTDB taxonomy): Bacteria > Bacillota > Negativicutes > UBA1444 > UBA1444 > UBA1444. Next base: position 727 of record DATMYT010000378.1, read on the forward strand.
ATTGTAGTAATGAATCGTGTAAAACCGCATCCTTCTTTCGATGGCCCTTGTGAAAGCGGCTTGGCTAAAATGCTCAGCATCGGCTTGGGCAAGCAAAAGGGCGCTGACTCTTGTCATGAATATGGCTATCAATGCCTGGCAGAACATGTCCTTCGTATGGCGGAGATGAAAATCGCCCGATCTAACGTTTTATTCGGTATCGGTACGATTGAAAATGCATATGACAAGATAGCCAGGATCGTCATGATGCCGTCGGAAGAGTTGATTGAAACTGAAAAAAAGATGCTAATTGAAGCGAAAGGCAGTATGCCTAGAATTTTCTTTGATCAAATGGATGTTTTGGTTGTTTCCCGGATTGGAAAAGATATTTCAGGTGGCGGCATGGATCCGAATATTACCGGCCGTTATTATAGTTCTTATAAGTCCGGCGGCCCATCCGTAAACAAATTGGTTGTTTTGGATCTGACCGAAGGAACCCATGGCAATGCAAACGGAATGGGGGCTGCAGATTTTACAACCAGAAAATTATTCAACAAGATTGATTACGACGCCATATATACGAATGCGCTTACGGCTACGCTAACTGCCCAGGTGAGGATACCGATGATCCTGGAGACCGACAAAGAGGCGATTAAATCCGCGATCAAGACTTGCAACAGCCGGGATATGTCGAGAGCGCGAGTGGTCATCATTAAAGACACTTTGCATTTGAGTGAATTATATATATCGGAATCGATGATTGACGAAGCCCAGAAAAATCCAGACATTACAATCATCGGAGAGCCGACGGCAATGCAGTTTGATGCTTACGACAATATTAAAATAAATGCATTCTAGGAGGAGTGGGCATGAAAACTTATATTTTTGACCCTATTTCCACTGAGGCCTTGGCTTATGCGCGAGCTCACCTTGACGTAGTAGGTTGGGATAGTCCGGAAATTGATAATTATGCGGAAACAGAAGCGGTTATTGTACGGACTTTCAAGATGACTCCCGCTATTATCGATCAAATGCCAAAACTAAAAATCATTGCCAAGCATGGCGTAGGTGTAGATAATATCGATATTCCTTATGCAAAAAGCAAAGGGATTAGGGTAACCAATACCCCGGATGCGAATATGAATTCTGTAGCTGAATTAGTGATCGGCTTTGCATTCAATTGTGTGCGAAGAATTACACAAAGCCAATTTGCCGTTTTGAAAGGGCTTGAAAAAAGCTCACCCATGTATTTAAGCGGGTATGAATTATCAGGGAAAACTGTAGGCTTGATTGGGCTGGGCAAAATTGGAAGATCCGTTGGAACAAAATTGCGTGATGCGTTTTCGATGAATGTTATTGTTTATGATCCGTTTGCTACAACGGAGCAGTGCAACTCTATTGGCTTTGCCAAAACAGAAAATCTCGATGAATTGTGCAGTAAAGGGGATATTATTTCCATCTCCGTTCCCCTTACGGCAGAAACAAAAAACATGATTGCAAGTCATGAACTGTCTTTAATGAAGGAAACCGCCGTTCTTATCAATACGTCCAGGGGCGGTATTGTAAATGAAGATGACCTATATGTAGCATTGAAAAATCACAAATTATTTGGGGCGGCGCTAGACGTCTTTGTTCAAGAGCCTGTCCCCAAAACGCATCCTTTGTTAACCTGTGATAATTTTGTTGCAACGCCCCATAACGGCGCGAACACGACAGATGCGCTAATACGCATGGGTGTCGGAGCGGTTGACGAAATCATAAGACTTAAAAACGGCGAAGCTACACTATCCAAACTTTGATGACATTTTATATATCTCAACCGGAAAAAAGGGGATGGTAATGTTGAACAGCGACGTTGTGTTGATTCAGGCAGATCCATTGCGAAACTATTGCTCCAAATTATTTCAAAAAGCTGGATTACCTGAGGATGACGCTTATAGGAATGCCGATAATCTTGTGGATGCCGATTTGAAGGGTGTGGAGTCGCACGGAGTCAGCCGTATGCCCATCTATCTCAAGCGGTTGCGAATGGGACTTGTTAATCCTGTGGCAAGGGTAAAGGTTGTGACTGAGAGCCCGGGTACTGCCGTATGTGATGCCTGCAACAGCATGGGGGCGGTAGCAGCCTATCGAATTATGGAAATGGCGATCAATAAAGCCCGCAATACAGGCATTTCGTTCATCACTGCATGCAATTCCAACCATTATTCCGCTGCAGGATATTTCGCGCAAATGGCCCTGAAACAGGATATGATCGGATTTACTGCCAGTAACGGCCCGGCCCGGATGGCGCCATGGGGCGGAACAGAACCGATGTTTGGGACAAGTCCCTTGGCTTTCGCCATTCCAGCAGGCAAAGAAATGCCGATTATTGGCGATATGGCAAGTTGTGTCGTTGCAAGAGGAAAAATTATTCTTGCAGCCAAGAAAGGACAACCAATACCCCTGGGGTGGGCGCGCAATAAATTGGGCGAAGATACTACCAATGCCCAAGATGCGTTGGAGGGTACGGTGCTGCCTTTTGCCGGACCCAAGGGATATGCCATTGCGACGATGATTGAGGTATTTACCGGAATCTTGGCCGGTTCTGTTTTTACCACCGGAATAAAAGACATGTATGCCGATTTCGAAAATCCGACTTGCACCAGTCATTATTTTGGCGCGATAAATGTTGGGGCCTTCGGATCTGTGGCTGACTTCAAGGAATCGATGGACAAATTCATCAGAAGTGCAAAAGAGAATCCCAAGGCTAAAGGGATTGAAGAAATATTTCTGCCAGGCGAAATCGAACTGCGATTGAAAATGAAGAGAACGGAAGAAGGAATTCCGTTTGGTAGAATTACCCTTGATGAACTGAAACACGAAAGTGAACTGAGCGGAGTAACCTATGATCTTGAATAACCGATACGGTAGGTAAATAAGAGAAATGACTTTATGGGGGGAGCAATTCATGAAACTTGGGTTTATTGGCTTCGGAGAAGTTGCCTATGAAATGGCTGCTGGATTAAAAAAAGAAGGGATATCAGGAATCGTTGCTTTCGATCCCATGAAAGATGACCTGAAGATAGGAAAATTGGTTAAGGAAAGAGCAGAATCCGCCGGCGTTCACTTGTATGGCACGCCCATTGAGGTCGTTCGGCAGGCCGATGTGATTATTGCGGCTGTTCCGGGCAGCAAGGCATTGCAAGCGGCTTTAGAGGCGGCCGCAGCCCTGGATGAACAAAAAATTTATGTCGATGTTTCCACGTCTTCTCCGAAAACCAAGAAAAAAATAGCTGAAATTGTTCACGGCCAGAATGCCAGTTTCGTGGATGCGGGCCTAATGGGAGGACTAACTCTCCTGCAGCACAAGGTGCCTGCCATCATCAGCGGTAGAGGTAGCGATCGATTTATTCAACTGATGTCGCCGTATCATATGTCGTTGCAAAAAGTGAGCGACGTTCCGGGGGACGCCATCGCGATAAAACTCGTTCGGAGTATCTACATGAAAGGCATTGCAACGTTGGCGGTCGAGATGCTGGAGACGGCTTCTTCGCTGAATGTTGCGCCGCTTGTTATCGAATCGATTGCAGAGACAATGAACTCCAAACCGTTTGAAGCGATGATGAATTTTCTGGTGAATGCTAGTGCGATTCATGCCGAAAGACAGGCTCATGAAATGACTGATGTAATGGGCATGATGCACGAGATGGGGATAGAGTCAACTATGACAAAAGCGACGAAAGAACGTTTGCAGTCGCTGGCGGCTAAAAACTTGAAGGAGAAGTTCCAGGGGAAAAAACCCGAGCGATGGGAAGAGGTCATTGTAGGGTAGGAATATAGGGTGTAGGAAGGAGAAAAAGCTTAAGATGAATGGGGAATGGTACCGAAAAAGCGGGGTTGATGTGGTCGGAGAGATCGGCAGCGACCTGCACAAAGGCCTGACTGACCAGGAAGCAGGACTCCGACTGGAGAAAAACGGCCCCAACGAACTCCAGGGAAAACCACGAGCCACGATGTGGGAAAGATTGCTGGCGCAATTCAAGGATTTCCTCATTATTATTTTAATCGTGGCCAGCATCGTGAGCGCTTGTATCGGTGAAGTCACCGATTCGCTGGTTATTATCGCAATCGTCATTCTCAACGCGGCCCTGGGTGTTTTCCAGGAATCCAAGGCGGAGAAAGCCATGGAAGCGTTGCAAAAAATGGCGGCGCCGAATTCCAAGGTTGTGCGTGGCGGAACCATCCAAACGATTCCGAGCCGGGAACTGGTGGTAGGCGATGTCGTGCTGCTGGAGGCTGGGGACTATGTTCCGGCCGACGTGCGAATCTTGGAATCGATGAATTTAAAAGTCGAAGAAGCCAGCCTGACTGGTGAATCCGTACCCATCGAAAAAGAAACCGCCGCCATAGGGCATGAAGCATCCCTGGCGGATCGCCACAACATGGGCTACATGGGAACCATAGCGACATACGGGCGAGGTCGGGCTGTGGTCATAGGAACAGGAATGGATACTGAGATCGGCAAAATCGCCCAAATGATCTCATCCTTTGAAGAGCAAAACACGCCTTTGCAGGATAAATTGGCCGAGTTCGGCAAAGTGCTGGGGATTCTGTGTCTTGTGGTATGCGCGCTGGTCTTCGTGCTGGGGATTTACCAGGGCTACGCGGACGGACATTTGACCATGGACGAAGTCACCCTGTTGTTCATGACCGCGGTCAGTCTGGCAGTGGCGGCGATACCGGAAGGCTTGCCGGCCGTCGTTACCATCGTGCTGGCCATTGGGATGCAGCGCATGGTCAAAAAAAATTCCATCGTGAAAAAGTTGCATGCTGTGGAAACACTTGGCAGCACCACCGTCATCTGCTCGGATAAAACCGGCACCCTGACGCAGAACCAAATGACTGTAGTGCAGATGTTCGCCGATGGAGAACTGCTGGAAGCGACAGGTGAAGGTTATTCGCCGGAAGGAAGCTTCAGTCGGGGCGGCAAGCTGCTGGATGCGGCGACCGAGCCGGGACTGTCGCTGTTATTGCAAGGATCGGCCCTGTGCAACGATGCCATTCTGCAGACCAGCGAAGACAAAGGCTGGAAAATTGCCGGCGACCCGACTGAAGGCGCACTCGTGGTTGTTGCCGCCAAAGCCGGCTATGACCGGGATTCCATCAATGAAACCTGTCCACGTGTACAGGAAATCCCCTTTGACTCTTCCCGAAAAATGATGACCACCTTTCACCAGCAGCCGGATGGCAGCGTGCGGGCCTTTGTCAAAGGCGCGCCGGATATCTTGTTGAGTCGGTGCAAACAAATCTGCAGCCAGGCGAAAATCAGCGAACTCGACGATGCCGAACGGGCAATCATCGCCACCGCCAACAGCAGCATGGCCAAACAAGCCCTGCGCGTTTTGGCAGTTGGCTATCGCGACTTCCCGTCGGTGCCGGCTAAGCTGGAACCGGCCGAAATTGAACAGGACTTGATCTTCGTCGGTCTCCTCGGCATGATTGACCCACCGCGTGCGGAAGTGCGGGATGCGGTGAATATCTGCAACCAGGCCGGTATCCGGGCGATCATGATCACCGGCGACTACCGGGATACCGCCCTGGCCGTAGCCATGAAACTCGGCATCGCCCAAGGCGAAAATCAGGTTGTTACTGGGCAGGAGCTCAATGCCATGTCCAAAGAAGAACTCTGCTTGGTAGTGAGGAAGGCTTCGGTCTTCGCCCGCGTCTCTCCGGAACACAAAGTGGCGATTGTTGAAGCACTCCAATGCAATCGCGAGATTGTCGCGATGACTGGTGATGGCGTCAACGACGCACCAGCACTCAAAAAAGCCGACATCGGTGTGGCGATGGGCATCACAGGTACGGACGTAACCAAGGAAACCGCAGATATGGTGCTGACCGACGACAACTTTGCCAGCATCGTGGCAGCGGTGGAAGAAGGCCGGGTCATCTTTGCCAACATCCGCAAATTCGTGTTCTTCCTGCTATCCTGCAACATTGCTGAAATCTTTGTCATTTTTTTAGCGATGCTCTTTGGCTGGCCGATTCCGCTATTACCGATTCAGTTGCTCTGGCTCAACCTCGTAACGGACGCTTTTCCAGCCCTGGCGTTGGGCATGGAACAACCGGAGCCGGGCATCATGGCTCAGCAACCGCGTGACCCGGATGAACCCATACTCAATAAAAACATGAAAGCCATGATCGTGATTCAGGGCGGTGTGTTGACGTTTGCAGTGCTTGCTTCCTATTACTACGCATTGACGAACTACCCTCAGAATGCAGATTTTAGCATGGCGCGGACGTTTGCGTTTACCACGCTGATCAGCGCCGAACTGCTGCGGGCATATACCGCGCGGTCCGAACATTATTCAGTGTTCCGGATCGGGTTGTTTTCCAACAAGTGGATGAATATGGGCGTCGGCGTATCGTTTGTTCTACTGGCGCTATCCTTGTATGGGCCGCTACACGAAATTTTCCGTACAGAAAGCCTGGCTTTCAAAGAATTAGGAATCATCTTCGGATTTTCCATTCTGCCGTTTGCTGCTGGTGAAATTGGCAAACAGTTTATGGATCTGGGCGCCAGTGACAGGGGAAAAAACGCCGGAAGATGACTCACCTAAAAACTCCACCTCACCCCGGCATTGACTTGCCAGGGAGTACGGATTTTGCTGCCGGTCGTCTGCGTCAGTTCTAGATACCCATTCGTATTCTTATCCAGCACTTTCGTTACGCCCAAGGCAAACTCCAGCCACGTTTCCCGCCAGTCTTGATCGAGCGTCGTAGGCGAAAGCCCTCCGCTGGAGGCGGAGAGGGAGGAGGTCGCACTAAATTCCTGCGCCAGGGAGATTTTTCCGTAGTAGTGGGTCGGTCCGACCTTGCGCCCGACCGCCAGACCAATTCTTCCTACCAGTGAGTTCATATCCCCCAGGTTGAGGTTTGTTCCGTCGCTTGTCGTATAGCTGGTTCCGTTCATGCGGCTGAAAGAAATCTCCGCCTGCGGTTCGATATACCAATTTTTCTTCAGCTGTTTCCGGTAACCGTATTCCGCCGACAGGCTTTCTCCCCAGTTGTCGTAGTTGCCGTCAACTGCGGTGTTGTTGGTGTTGTTAAGATAGCTGGTGAAATTGCTGCGGAATCGCCCGACTTTGGCGATAAGATCAAGGGAGTGCCCTTTCTTTCCAAGCCAACTGCCGTAGACGCCGAGGGAGATATCGCTGGAAGCGCCGTTGCCCCGGTTGAAAGTATTGCGGTTCTCCCGATAACCGAGGGTTCCGCCAAGGTACCAGACGCCGTCTTTTTGCTCGATACGTTTGTCATAGCCACCCTGAATGGCGCTGTATTGCTGTCGAGTATTGCGGTCACCGTTACTGGCGGTTTGTTCTCCTGTATAAGTTCGCAGCCAGAAACCTCCTTTGCCCTGGGTATCCCGCAGTTCACCCATTCGTTTCAGCAGGTTGTTCGTTTCATTGCGCCAACCGAAGAGATTTGAGGCCAAAGCGGTGGAGCCGGTGCGGACGGTTTCGCTGGGAGCACTCCCGCTCCCACCTCCTCCGGTAGTGCTAAGCCCGGTGATGCTCCAGACTGTGCCGGTGCTGTCGGATGATACGGTCGGGGTATAGGTGTAGGCACCCCATTCGCTCGATTTCCCGGCGAAGGTGACACCGGCGGGAACTGTGGCGAAGACGGCGCTGCCGGTCAGACTCTGGCCTGTGGCATAAACAGGATCATAGATAACCTGGACGGTATTGGCAGAGGAGCCGGTGACGCTCGTGATGGTGATTTTATCTGAGAGACTGCTCGCCAGATTGGTGTTGATGGCGAAGTTGGTGAAGCCGGTGAGATTAGCGATGGAAAGAGTGCGACCGATGACGGTGCCGTAAGATAGCTGGATGCTACCGCCGGAGGCAACAAGACCATTGATACTATAAGTGCCGCCGGTGTTGCCAATAAGGGCGAGAAGCCCGGAGGAAAGAGTCGTGGTTCCATCGACGATTGCGCCGCTTTCGATGTTGAGAGTGCCGCCGGCTATCGTGGTGTCGGTGGTCGTACCGCTGCTGGAAACGGTTTGTGTGCCGCCGGAGTTGATGAGCGTGGAGACCGCGCTACCGCCAGCTAAAACAGTCAAAGAACCGCCAGAGTTCAGTGTAATGCTGGTGGCCGTTCCTCCAGCAATACCGACACTGCCAATGCCACCATCCATGAGGTTGGTGTCAAGAGTGGCGCTGGTGTCGGCCCGTAATACATAGCCGGAATTCAGCGTGGCGAAGATGGCGGATCCACCAGCGCTAATCGTTAGGATACCGCCGCTGGTGACGGTCGTTGCTCCTGCTAAGCCATCGGCGAAGACGTTCTGAGTGCCGCCGCTGGTGACGGTCGTGAAACCTGCTACACCATAGGCGGAGACGTTCTGAGTGCCGCCGCTGGTGACGGTCGTGAAATCTGCTTCGCCATGGGCGGAAACGTTCTGCGTTCCGCCGCTATTGATCGTAGTGTTATCCGCTTCAGCATAGGCGGAGACGTTTTGCGTTCCGCCATTGTTGATCATAGTGTTATCCGCCATGCCGATCTTTTCCGAAGAAGACGACCCGCCAGAGCTCGCTGATGTGCCGCTGATGCTCTGAGTTCCGCCGCTATTGATCGTAGTGTTGTCCGCCTCGCCGTCACCGGAAACGAACTGCAATCCGCCGTCATTGATCGTAGCGCTCGTCGCTGTGCCGCTGGAGGATACGTTCTGGGTTCCGCCGCTGGTGATGATTGTGTAATTCGCTTCACCATTGGCGGAAACTTTCTGAGTTCCGCCGTCATTGACGGTAGTGTTATCCGCTGTGCCGCCACTGCCAACGTACTGCCTTCCGCCGCTATTAATCGTAGTGCTCGTTGCCGTGGCAGATATGCCGCCTTTACCGACGTACTGCATTCCACCATTCACAATGGTGTCGTGGTCGGTATCGCCATATACGGTGACACTCCAGTTAATTGTTTGGCTGCTGGCATGAGCGACGCGAAAAACGACCCGGTCGAGCACTTCTGCTCCTCCAGCCAGATACGTTCGATATTTTTCTACCGCCGCATAGCGTTCACGGGGGAGGTCGCGCGCCGCTGCCGCGATCGGCAACGCTAGTGGTCCCACGGTATTCACTCCATTGACTGTTGCCAGCACTACCGACAGAATACGTTTGCCGTCCAGTTCTCGTTTCGAGTGGGTACGGTGTTTGCTTTTCACTATGATTCCTCCTTGCCGAAAACCAGGTCTCGTTTTGGGGCCAGATGAAAGTCCTCCATCAGCCGGTCAATCGTCGCGTTTACCTGCTGCGGGCTGATGAACCGGGTGCACTCGAATTGTCGGTCGGTATCCTTGTGACGCGGGCACCAGGCAAAGTCGTCGTGTACAAATTCAATGCTACTGTCATTCCAGCAGCCATTACAAACATGATAGCTAATGACTCGGTAGGGCGTATAGAATTCGTTGATCGGCAGAGTAAAGCCGCTTATAAGCACGATCGGTTTGCCTACTCCCCACGCCAACCAGGAAAGCCCGCTGGAAAGACCGACGAAGAAGTCCGCATGATAGAGGAGATCGACTCGTTCCTGCAGCGGCAAGGGCCCAGTGAAGTCTTCCGCTCCGTAGGGAATGAGGTTCCAGCGGGAACCGGAGCCGTGGCAGTGTTCTTTGTCGATGCAAAGAACGCGGTAGCCTTTTTCTTTCAAGTACTTGACGGTTTCGAACCAGCCAGTGGGGTGGTTCCAATATTTGGCCTGCGTAGTAGCCTGAGCTGCGATACAGACGTAGGGTTCTCTGATTTTTCGCTCGGTATTAAGAGGCGCAATTTGAGGCCGTAGTTCGTCAGGCTTGAGTCCAAGCAGGTGGGGAATGGTTTTTTGCAGACCGACGATGCGCCAGTCCACCGGTTGATGAATCCGGTCATCGCAAGGGAAAAAAATTCCCATGTAGTATGAGGCGTAAAGATCTTCAGGGCGTTCTTCGGGCCCGACGAAGTGAAGGTCTGGATAAGTTCGTTGAATAATTTCTGCCATTTCAGGGGCAAGAGCACAGTAAACTTCGCACTCACGACGATATTTGAAGGCCATAGCATAGGGAAACCAGGCGAGGACGTCACCGAGAGTGCCGACAGGGAATTTGATCAGAACTTTTTTCCCTTTGGCGTCATAGTCATGCTCCCAGATGAGCTCATCATCTCTATAGACCTCAATCCTGAAGTTGATGAAATATTTTTTGGTGCTGGTGACGATGACATCGTCGGCCTTGGCATCGTAAAGCGTGACAAACGCATCGCGGTCAACGAGCTTGACGCGCCAGTTTCCGGCGGGGACTTTGATCCTGGCGCCATAGTTGAAGTCATATTCGAGTCCTTCGATGCCGGTCTTGCCGGTTAGTTCCCCGGAGTTGAAGATCATGTAAGGCTTTTTCGCAGGTGCTTGCGCGCTTTGCAGCGCGAATTCCGATTCGTCCAAAAG
>DATMYT010000379.1:0-14654 GCA_035560855.1 Negativicutes bacterium
GGGGTACTTTCACCAGTTCTAAAAAAATCGCCACGTTCCCTGCAATCGCCTTCTCCATATAGTCGGTACGAACTTTATCAATCGGACGATGACAGTAAAATTCCTGCATTGGCGAGTAGCCGATCGCAGGCTTTTTATCGCGCCCGCACACTACCGACAGGTCAGTACCAAAATCCCAATATCCGAACTTGACCAGCTGATTGATTTGTACCAGCCCCGTGGCTGCAGCCTTCACAAAAGGATGATCCTGGCTGATTTTCCATGCCTGTTTCACGTTTGGAATCGTTGCGGATTGACCGGTATAAGACGTGCGAGGGACGGCAGCAATTTCGACTTTAGCCCGAAAATTTGCATCCATGGCCGACAGTTCGTCGATAACGTTCTGGATTTCTGCAACGCAGCTATCCGCCGTTTCTCCCGGAACCATCCGACGATCATACGTGATGTAGCAGCGGTCCGGCACGATACACATAGCTCCCGGCGTACAGTTGATGATCGTCAGTGCGATGCTGGACTGGCCAAGTTCTTTATCCCGCAGCGCATTCGCCGCCACAACCTGTTCAACCCGGTCGATAAAGGCTGTCGCCTTATTTACCGCATTGACCCCAAGCCACGGCGCGCTACCGTGCGAAGTCACGCCTTCAATCGTCACTTTCAGTTCGACCCGGCCCCGATGGCCCAGATACAGTTTCAGCGAAGTTGCTTCGCAGGAAACAACGCCGTCATATCCCAAACCACGCTCCGGCAGCGTTTTGTCGATCAGTTGGATCATCCCGAGTTGTTCAGCCGGTTCTTCCAGCACAACGCCGGTAAACATGTAAGTGCCGCGAATCTCGCGCCCCTGTTCCCTTAGCTTGAGCAACAAGGCCCCGGCATATATTTGGCAGGCCCCGCCGCCTTTTACATCGGCGGCGGCCCGGCCATGAATGACTTCAGCCTGCTCCGTTCCCGTGCGGTCTTGATTTTCCATCTCGTCGATGTCGATAGCTGCGCCATAAGGATCATACCCCAGCCACTCGGCTGGGTCCCCCGGCTCTACATGATCCAGGTGGGCATTGTACATGATCGTCGGTCCCGGTTTCGTTCCCCGGATGATGCCGACGACATTGCCCCAGCTATCCCGAAACACTTCGTCATAGCCAAGTTTCTCCATCTCGGCCAGATACAAATCAGCAACGCCCTTTTCTTCCCCCGACAGCGCCGGAACACGAATCAAGCGTTGGCAAAACTCCACAGCCGCCGGTTTTAGTTCAGCAGCGATTTGATTCAATTCATTGGACATTTATTACCCCTCCGTTACTTGTTTGACGGCTCCGACTTCAAGGAAAAAACTGAGGCTGGCGCCAAATCAGCCGGGAAGGTCAGCGCCGCAGCGCGAACCGCCGCTAAAACGCCGGCAACCTCTACCGCATATTGAGGCAGATGCGCTTCAATCGCCGAATTTACGGTTCGACCGCACAACTCTGTAGTCATGCTGCGAAGTGTGCTTAGTTCCATAATCCGCACTTCCTCTCGCTAATTTCCGGATGCGCCTGCTCATACGCATAGGCAACTTGAAAAACCTTCGCCTCCGCAAACGGTTTCCCTTGAATCTGAAACCCAATCGGCAACTCACCCTCGGTAAATCCGCACGGCAGCGACATCACCGGATGCCCATTGAAATCCCCAAGGGAAGTCAAGTACATCAATACTGCATTCACACGCGGGTCTACCGCCTCAGCCCCAAACATCACCGTCTTTTCTCCAATTGGAAAAGCTGGCATGATCACCGTGGGCGACAGGAAAACGTCGATCTCCTGATAAATCGCCGCCCAAATCTGACGATCTTTTTGCCGCAGACGTTGCGCATTTACGTAGGCCGACGCCGGAATATACTGGCCTTTTTCGAGCCGATACCGAATACTGGGGCCATATTTTTCGTCGCAGGTTTCCAGATTTTGTTCGTGGTAGGCATAAGCCTCCGACATGGTAAGAATGCTACCGACACTAAAAGCTTCCCGCGTCGGATGAGACAGTTCCTTCACCACGGCCCCGTTGGCTTCGAACCAGCGGATTACCTGTAAAAACGCTTTTTCTACGGCCGGTTTTAGCAGCCCGGCATAGTACTGCGGACATATTCCAACGGTCAGACCCTTTACGTTCAATGCATTTTTATCAACTAACCCCGCGGTGTAATTTTCTGTCGCTACCTCGGCGGAACCAACGTCCCCAGCGTCATAACCAGCCATCACCGATAGCGTCGCTGCTGCATCCCACACGGACTTAGCGATGGGTCCCGTGTGGTCCATCGACCAGCTAAGCGGAATCACGCCCCGTTTACTGACCCGACCATACGTTGGTTTGATCCCGACCACACCACAAAAGGAAGCAGGAATCCGAATGGAACCACCAGTGTCCGTGCCAAGCGAAAAAACCGAACTGCCAGCCGCCACCGATGCAGCCGACCCACCGCTCGAACCTCCGGTTATCATACGAGAATCCCAAGGGTTATGACACGGTCCGAAATGATCATTTTCGCTGGTCGTGCCATAAGCAAATTCATGCAAATTATTTTTGCCGACCAGAATGGCCCCGCCTTCTTCCATGCGATCAATAACTGCGGCATTGACTTCAGGAACGTTGTCGGCAAGAATAGCCGATCCAGCGGTCGTCCGAACACCACGAGTCATATATAAATCCTTGGCTGAGTAGGGAATCCCGTGAAGCGGCCCTCGATACCGTCCCTGCATTATTTCATGCTCCGCCTGCACAGCGGTTTCCATCGCGGATTTATCCAGAACGGAGATATATGCATTTAGGATAGGCTCGGTTTTTTCAATTCTCTCTAGACACTCGCGAACCAGTTCCACCGGCGATATGGCTTTGCTCTGCAATAGCGGCGCCAGCTCCTGAATCGTCTTTTGCATTAGGGACGACATCCCATCGACTCCTTTCACGGCATCCATCTTTTACCCATATTATAGCGTTTATACCGTAAGATATCGATGAATGACCTCATCCGACAGTTCTTCCGTTGCTCCACCGGCAACGATTTCGCCTTTTTGGATCACAATAAAGCGATCTGCCAGTTTCTTGGCGAACTTTAGGTTCTGTTCCACAATGACGATAGGAATTTGCATGGCCGTGTGTATGCGTTTCAGGATATTGCCGATTTCAGCCACCACATTGGGTTGGATTCCTTCTGTCGGTTCATCCAGCAACAAGGTTTTGGGATGGCTCATCAATGCCCGGGCAATAGCTAATTGTTGCTGCTGCCCACCCGACAACACACCTCCTTTGCGGTGCAAATGCTCCGGCAAAATCGGAAAATAATCAAAGACTTCTTCCATGCGGTCCTTGATGTCTTTCGTATGGGCCAATGCGCCCAATTCCAGATTTTCTTTGACCGTCATATTGGGAATGATCTCCCGTCCCTGCGGCACATAGGCAATCCCGCTGCAGGCCCGTTCATAGGCTTTCATTTTTGTCAGGTTCACATCCCCGAGGCTGATGGAGCCGTTCTGGATTGGCAACAACCCAATCAGACTTTTTAGCAGCGTGGTCTTGCCAACGCCGTTTCTGCCAAGAATCGCCAGCTTCTCCGTGGAATCTACGCAAAAGGAAACTTTATTCACAATGCGGCTTTTTCCGTAACTGACCGATACAGCGTTTACCTCAAGCATATTACGCCACTTCCTCGTCATCATCTTTGAGATACACCTGCACCACTTTCGGGTTTTTCTTGATCTCGGCAAAGGTTCCCTCCGCCAGGAGTTTCCCCTGATGCAGGACGGTCACGGTTTCCGCGATCTGCTCCACAAAGTCGATATCATGCTCCACGACAATGACGGTTTTATCTTTCATCATCGTTTTGATCATTTCACCGGTTTTATAGGTTTCATCGGCTGTCATTCCCGCCGTTGGCTCGTCCAAGGTTATCAGCTGCGGCTTCTGGGCTATAACCATTCCCATTTCCAGCCACTGGCGTTCGCCGTGCGATAAGGACGTTGAAATTACTTCCCGCTTCCCGTATAAGTTGATCTGTTCCAGAATCGTTTTGATTTCATCGACAATCGCCTTGTTCTTGCGGTAAAGAAAAGTTTTTAGAACGCTGCTGTGCCCGGACAGCGCCACTTCGATATTCTCATACACGGAGAGCTCGTCAAACAGATTCGGTCCCTGGAACTTGCGGCCCACCTTATATTTCCCGGCGATCTCATGCGGACTCAATCCGGTGATATCCGCTCCGGCAAGCAAAATTTTACCGCTGGTCGGCGCCGTTTTTCCGGTAATCATATCAATGATCGTCGTTTTTCCCGCACCGTTCGGTCCAATGATGACTCGCGTTTCCCCTTCGCTCACCGACAAGGACACCTGATCCACGGCCAGAAACCCGCTGAAGCTCACGCTGACATCCTGCAATTCTAAAAAAGCCATGCGCTACACCTTCCCTTTCGCCGTTGCGAAATCGTTTTCTGTCAAACCCATCTCGTCATCCTCTGCATGCATCTGTTCCAACTGCCGGTCAACTTTGCGGGAATACTGCCAATCCAGCAGGGTACCGACCAGCCCTTTCGGGAAAAACATGACCATTGCCAGCATGGCGAAGCCGAGAACCAGCAACCAGACATCTGCAAACTGCTCGGAGAGCAGACTTTCCATCCAGGTAATCAGAAAAGCTCCGACCATGGCTCCGGTCAAGTTGCCGCGACCGCCAACAGCCAGCCATACGAGTACTGAAGTGGAAAAAACAACGCCGATATTGCCGGGAGAAACGAAGGAATGAATTGGAATGTACAGCATGCCGGCCAACCCGGCAATCATGCCGGAAATCACAAAAATCGTCAGCTTGAATGTCGCCGGATTGAACCCAAAAAACTGCAGGCGACTCTCGTTTTCGCGCACCGACCGCAGAATCATGCCAAAACGGCTATTCGTCAGCCAACGGCAGAACAGATACACCAACAATCCCACGGCCAGCATCACGTAATAATGTTCCAGAACCGACAACGGTTCCGATCCTATGCTAAGAGGTGGCAAACCGCTAATGCCATTGGCGCCGCCGGTATATTTCTGCTGATTGGTAAAAAACAACTCGATCAAGGAAGCTAATGACAATGTAATGATATTGAAAAACACACCCTTGACCTTGCTGGTGAATATAAAATAGCCGAGCAAGCCCGCCACCACGCCGGGAATCAGCATACCCAGAAGTACCGCCACCGGAGTGCTATGCAGGATTTGCATGAACCAGGGGATCTCCGTCACGCCATAGCCGCTCATAAAAGCCGGGATTCCGCCTCTGGTGGCGTAAGACAAGGCCAGCACATAGCCACCCAAACCGAAGAAAATCGCCTGGCCGAGGTTCATCAGCCCCGCACTGCCCCACAAAATATCAAGCGACAGGGCAAATATGATGTACACGATACATTTGCTCATCATCTCCACCCGAAATAGCGACCCCACTAATGGAAAGCCAATCAGGAAAACCAACAACAGCACGTCAATGTATTTGTCCCAACCGATGTTTTTCAGGTTCTTCACCATGGCGCTCACCTCTTTTCACTCGTAAACAAGCCTTCCGGCTTGAATCGGATCAGTACGATGATAATGAGAAATACCAGAACCTTGGCTGTAATTTCACTGATGTAGCCAGCCATAACCGTGACCGATTCACTGATGACTACGGAGCTGGCTGCCGTACCGGCGATAGAGGTAACTCCGCCCAAAACCACCGTCAGAAGACCATCGACCAGATAATAAGAGCCCATCAACGGCATAACGCTTTTCACCGGTGCGATCAACGCTCCGGCCAACCCGGCCAGCCCCGCCCCACAGGCGAAAGTGAGCGTATCAATACGTGCGGTGTTAACGCCGAGACATTGCGATATGCTACGATTTTTCGTCACCGCCCGCAATTGCATCCCGAAGGAGGTCTTGAAAAAAAGCCCCAAGGTGGCAGCCAATATTACCAATGCAACTACGATTAGAAAAACGTTGTAATAGGGTACTACTATTCCATTCAGCGAAAAGTGTCCTTCCATTGGCAAGCCGACAAATTTATCCTCCGGACCAAAGGCCATCCGCACAAGTTGCTGCAGAATAATAGAAAGCGCAAAAGTTGCCAGCAACGTTTCCGCCACTTTCCCATACAATCTTTTGATCAGCGTTACTTCAATCAAAGCTCCAAATACTGCAGCGACGACAAAGGCCGACAGCATAGCTGCAAAAAAGGATAAGTGAAAAACAGTAGTCACGAAATAAGTGACATACGCGCCAATCATGATGAACTCCCCATGCGCCATATTGACAACGTCCATCAGCCCAAAAATAATGACCAGCCCCAATGCCGTAATAAACAGCATGGCCGAAACGCTCAGTCCGTTGATGCTCTGTGAAATGAGAAGTTCCATATCCTCATCACTCCTCTACCATCGATTTGGCCTAATAGCAGGAATGCGCTTGCCGAAAGTCTGTTTCCAGATTTTCGGCAAGCGCACCGCATTGTGTCGCACATTGATTTTTAATTAAATCTCCTTACAACTTAAAGTTCGGGTTTCACCAAGGCTTTCGAACCGTATACGATCTCGAAGGTTCCATCCGGCTTCACTTTGCCGATGAAAGATTGGAGCCAGGTATGATTGTTTGTCTCGTCAACCTTGATTTTTCCTTGCGGAGAGTCAATCTCTAGTCCTTTGAAAGCATTGATCAGAGTCGGCCCATCATAGGCCGTCGCTTTTTCCAGAGCTTTGGCCAGAAGATATACTCCATGGTAGGCGCCTTCCGCCAAGTTAGTGACGGTCGTGTTGTCCTGGAACTTACTGTTGTAAGCAGCTACAAACTTCTTGCTTTCAGGCGAATCGATTACCTGGAAGTAGTCGAACGAGCTGTAGTGTCCAGCTGCGGCGGCTGCGCCAATCCCCTTGATCGTTGCTTCATGTGTTGCGATCGAGCAAATCGGAATATCCTTGGATAAAATACCGTATTGTTGATATTGTTTGTAGAAAGGAACCACGCTGTCGCCGGCAACCGCCGAGAACACAACATCGGGTTTAGCCTGTTTGATTTTGTTGATCAATGAGGAAAACTCAGTATGTCCCAATGGAACGAACTCCTCGCCGACGATTTGTCCGCCTGCTTTTTCCATCATTGCTTTGGCTTTCTTGACGCTCGTCACGCCGAACACATAGTCCGAACCGACAAAGAACACTTTCTTGCCCAGGTTCTTCACGATCCATGGAATGAAGTCGGCGCTTTGCTGACTGGGAACCGAGTTGGTATAAATGACGTTGGGCGATGGTTTTTCGCCTTCGTAGTAAGTATTATAAATCAATACCGATTTGTTACGTTCCACATCCGGGATAACCGCCAGTCGCGTTGCGGAAGAATTGGTTCCGACCGTAGCAACTACTTTATCCTGCAAAATCAGTTTCTTGATTTTTTCTGTAGCTTTCGCCGGATCTGAAGCATAATCTTCATAGACCGGAATCAACTTCTTGCCTTTGATTCCTCCGGCGGCATTGATTTCATCAATCGCCAGTTTTGCGGCGTTCAACATTGGCTTTTCTGAAATAGAAAAAGGGCCGGTTGTTGAATACAAAACGCCAATCTTGATCCCATCAGCTGCTGCGGCATCTGCGCCAGCCTTGGCAGGGGCTTTTTCGGATTTCCCGCAACCGGTAATCATCGCCATAGCCATTGCCACCACTAGTAATGCTGTCAGCCATTTCTTATTCGCCATCATTTCTTCCTCCTCGCATTTTTACACTTCTAAAAAAAAACAGGCCTTGTTCTTGCGAACAAAGCCTCATTGCTTTTCCCTGGAACGTTTATGTCGGGGCGCATGCCCTGTTGGGTTAGATTATAGCACCGCAAAAATGCAAACACAATAGCGAAAAAAAACAAAGAACCTTGTGCCGACGCACAGTCACGCTCATTACCCCAACGCTCTTTCAAATACATCCCGGACGATTTCTTTTGTAGGCACACCTTCGTGGATTTTGACCCCGTCCACGTAATAAGTCGGCACGTAATAATAACTGTAGGTCTTAATGACTTCCGGATGAAGCTGCTCGTCGATCATTTCAACCTGCAGTTCTTGATACTGCGCTTCTTCCTGCGTGAGCTCCGCCATCCAGCGCCGGGCATTTTTGCAATGCGGGCAGTTCTCCAGAATAATCATTACGATCGGTTTCAAAGCAAGCCCTCCCCTACAGCGTCTCCATATCAGTCCGGATAAATGCCATCAACTCTTTAGCTGTCGGCGAATACAGTTTCGTCTCCTCATAATCCGGCTCTCCGCCGAATAACTGCTGCATCAAAACTCCATCCGTCCCAAACCAACGAGGCGCCAGCCCGCCAAAGAAAAACCCGTTCCGCCGCAACAATTCGGTTGCTTCGCCAATTGCCGGGCAAGCTGTGTTCAGTACTACCTGCAAGCTGACAACCTGACGCCTGACGGCCTCAGCCAACAGTTCCTGCACGACCGTCGTCCAGTCGCCGCCAATTGATCGTACCGCCACTTTCCAGGTTTTAGCGAAATCATAATACTTATCTTCCCGGACTGTATCGCCTGCAACCGGCAAAGCTGCCGTCGACGCCAGAAAAGTCCGGGGCCGTAGTGGCGCTGCCAGTCGTCGCAAATACTCGTTGTATCTGTCAGGGAAATACACCGACTCCACCGGGTCTGAGAGCTCCAAAAAATTCAGTACGCAGGATACTCGCGCCATACCAGCTTTATTACTTTTGCCGTCTTTAAAACTGGCGCCATCCAGTTGATCCAGCTCCAGCGCGCAGTCGGCAAACCCTGACTTGATCGCGCTAACCTGGGTGAAATAATGGCAGCAGACCGCTTCGCTGAAAATCCCGTCACTGTCAGTCAGCCTGCACATCGTCGGGTCAAAATAGTAGCGCGCCAATTCCAACGCCACATCAGACTGGGCATAAGCCGGATCCACCAACATGTTTCCGGCTTCCCACAGCCGGAAGTTAGGGGCTGACTTGAAGAAAGAAATATAGCCTGCAGGATGCCCCTCAGCAGTCAACGCCAAGGCGGCCGTCAACTTTTCGGCTTGGATTTCCCGCCACAATACGTCAGGTTGATACACATCCTTGACAGGAAAGTCCTCACCATACAAAGTGCGAAAAACGGCGCCCACATGGTGCGCATTGTTCTTTCCTACCGCAACAATTTGAAACATTTCTTCCAACATTGGTCTTGCCCCTTTTCTTCCGCGACTATTATTTTGCGGTTCGTTTATCCAGATAGGCCGCTGCGGAAGCGATAGTCGTCATTTCTTTTGCAGCTTCCTGTGGAATCGAGATCGCAAAGGCTTCTTCCGCCAATACCAGAAGTTCGGTGAAATCGAGCGAATCCAGCCTGAGGTTCTCCACCAGCAGTGCTTCCGGTTTCAAATCCGCCTCGGTGATATTTTTCTTTTTCAGTTTCAAAATGAGTGTTCGTACTTTTTCTAATGTTGTCATGTTCATCCATCCTCTCATTTTCTATTTTCTCGAATTTTACCCTGCATGCTTTTTGTAGTTCTGTGGCATTCCCCCTTTAATTTTAAAAACAAGATCAACCCCGTGCCAGAATTAGCAGGAGTCAAATCCAACGCATAATAACGGATCCCCAGGCCAGTCCCCCGCCAAATCCGGTTAGCGCAATCACATCGCCAGACTCGATCCGTCCTGTTTCCAGCGCCTCAAAAAGAGCAATTGGAATGGTTGCGGAGGACGTATTTCCGTATTTCTCTACATTGACCATAAATTTTTCCATCGGTAATTCCATGCGCCGGGCAGCAGCTTCAATAATCCGGCGGTTTGCCTGATGCGGAATGATCAGGTTCAGATCCTTCGTGTGCAAATTCGCCAGCTCCAGCGCCTGTTCGGTGACTTCCGGCAACATTTTCATCGCGAATTTGAAAACCTCCGGTCCGTCCATCTGCATCTTATTCATTTTTTTCTCTATCACTTCCGACGTTACCGGCATGCGTGAACCTCCGGCAGGAGTCATCATAAAGCTGGCTCCAGCCCCATCCGCGCCTAGCTTCGCCGACAATATGCCATAGCCGAAAGGCGCCTGACGCAATACCACTGCACCGGCTCCATCTCCAATCAGCATACTAGTGTCCCGGTCCGTCCAATTGGTAACACTGGATACAACTTCAGTTCCGATCACCAACACCGTTCGGTAAAACTCGTTGGAAATAAACTGCGCCCCAACTGTCAACGCATAGACAAACCCCGAACAAACTGCAGTCAGGTCAAAAGCTGGAATGTTTTTGATTCCCAAACGCTCCTGAATAATACAGGCTGTCGAAGGAAACTGCATATCAGGAGTCACCGTAGAAACGATGATCAGATCCACTTCGTCCGGAGACACTCCCGCCCGAGCCAACGCCCGCTGCGCCGCAATAACGCCCAGATCGGAGGCTGCCTGCGAGGGTGCGGCAATATGTCGTTCCCTGATCCCCGACATGGATTCGATCCATTCTTCTGTGGTATTGATCATCCTTGCTAAATCAGCGTTGGTCATTATTTTTTCCGGCACATACATCCCAACGCCTATGATCCCGGCACTACTATTTGACATGTTACTTCTCTCCTTGCTTTTTACAAAACAATTGCGTCAAATCCATCGCATCACAATCGATCCCCAGGTCAATCCTGCGCCAAAACCAGTTAACACTACCACATCGCCCGATTTTATCCGGCCAATCTCCAGCGCTTCGTGCATTGCAATCGGAATCGAAGCCGAAGAAGTATTGCCGTAGCGCTCCAAGTTTACCATAAACTTTTCCAGGGGCAAATCGAGTCTGCGGGCCGCGGCCTCAATGATTCGGATGTTGGCCTGATGCGGGATTATGAGGGTAACGTCCTCTTTATGCAAATTAGCAATCGCCAGCGCCTGTTCCGTTACTTCAGGCAACATCTTCATGGCAAATTTAAATACTTCCTGCCCATCCATATGTAGTTTATTCTGGTTGGCTTCAATCATCGCCGCTGTCACCGGCATTCGTGAACCACCCGCAGGCAGCAGCAATTGCTTGCCCCCACTGCCATCTGCGCCAATTTTCATCGACAAAATTCCGCAGCCAGGCGCAGTCGGTCGCAATACCACCGCACCCGCGCCATCGGCCAGCAAGATACAGGTTTCCCTGTCCGTCCAATTGGTAACTTTCGACAGAACTTCAGTTCCAATGACCAATACTGTCCGGTAAAACCCAGTGGCAATAAATTGATTTCCAATCGTCAACGCATAGATAAACCCTGTGCAGCCAGCTGTTACATCAAATGCTGGAGTAGTTTTCATACCCAATCGTTCCTGAATGATGCAAGCAGTCGAGGGAAACTGCATATCGGCAGTCGCTGTTGCTACAATGATCAAATCTATTTCATCCGCAGAAACGCAGGCATTCTCCAACGCCCGCTGCGCCGCAATCACCCCCAAATCAGAAGCTGCCTGAGATGCATCGGCTATTCGTCGTTCCTTGATTCCTGTTCGTTCCTGAATCCACTCATCATTGGTATCCACTATTTGGGCCAGTTCAGCGTTGGTCAACACTTTTTCCGGCAGACAAACTCCGATTCCGACGATTCCTGCATTAATTTTTCCGTTTGCCATTTTTCTCTTCACCCCAAAAACACCATATTTGTTGAATCAGGTTTCTGTCTTGGGCCCGAAATAGCGCAGCGCCAGCATCGTGATATCGTCAGATTGCTCGGCATTCTGGGTAAAATTCGCCAGTTCTTGAGTCATCCCGTTCACCAGACTAATGCAATCGCATTGTCGAAGCTTGAGCAATACCGCTCTGGTTCTTTCGTTACCGAACAGTTGATTATTTTCATCCATCGCTTCATTTACCCCATCTGTATAAAGGTACAGCATATCCCCAGAATGAAGCGTTAATTCCGCCTCGTCAAAACTCATATCCTCCATCGCGCCGACTAGGGTCCCCTTGGTCCTCGGCAAAAAGCCCGGTTCGCCTGCCGTTTCTGTCAAAAACGGCAGATTGTGCCCGCCATTTGCCCACCGGAATTTTCCTGTCGGTAGATGGACAACGCCGCAGAATAGCGTAACAAACATGTTGGCGTCATTGTTGCGCGCCAATTCATTGTTAACCCGGGCCAGCACCTTCCCCGGTGATTTTTCTTCCTGCACAAAGGCCCGCAGAAAGGTTCGTGTAACCGCCATAAACAGAGCGGCGGCAATTCCTTTGCCAGAGACGTCGCCGATGACTACCCATAAATGTTCTGCGTCAGGCATCATGAAATCATAGAAATCTCCGCCCACTTCACGAGCTGGCGTCATCATTGCATGCAGCTCAAAATCTGTTCGGTCCGGAAAGGGAGGAAACGTCTTAGGCACCAATTCCATCTGGATGCTTTGCGCAATGCGAAGTTCGCTCTCGATCCGTTCTTTGGCAGTCGCCGCATCCTGCAGCATGGAAA
The DNA here is from genome assembly GCA_035560855.1 of Negativicutes bacterium. Taxonomy (GTDB): domain Bacteria; phylum Bacillota; class Negativicutes; order UBA1444; family UBA1444; genus UBA1444. The sequence goes on from DATMYT010000379.1 coordinate 12,433, forward strand.
TATGTTTTTTTAACTCATCACGCATGGTAGCAAAAGAATTTGCCAGATTCGCCACTTCGTCCTGCCCTGGAATCTGCGGCAAGGGCGCATCCAGATCTCCCGCCGACAAGGCTTGGGTAGCTTCAGACAGTTTTCGCAAGGGACCGGTAATCGAACGGGAAATCAGTAAAATGACAGGCAGGAGAAACAAGAACCCGACAAACCCAATCGCGCCTTCTTTACGACTGAGTTCAAGTACTTTAGCCATCAATTCCGCTTCCGGGAAAAAAATACCGATAGACCATCCCGTGGATTGAATGGGACGATACAGCAGCCACCCTTTCCTGCTTGCATCAATATTGCCATAGGGAACAAAGCCACCTCTGCCTTGAACCATTTCCCGGCCCAACGCCCGCAAAGGGGAGTTTTTTTGTTCCTCCGCCTGGCTAAAAATATTCTCTTTTAGAATCATTTCCCGATCGGGGTGAGTGATAAAAGTTCCATTTTTTGAAAGTAAAAAAGCATAGCCGCCTTTGCCGAGCGGCAGCGATCGCAGCAACTCCGCCATCCAATCAAGGGAAATATCGCAGGTCACTACGCCGCGAAAGACGCCGGCACTATCATGAATCGGCGCGGAATATGTTACCATGAGCGCTTGCCCCCGCGACTCGGTTTGGTAGGGTTCGCTCCAGACCGGTTGCTTCATATACCGAGGCAAGGAATACCAGTCCTGGACAAAATAAGCCGTTGCATTTTTGCCGCGATTGTCCCGAACCAACTGGTTCCATGAACGAAAAACGTAAGGGGATGTATAGGTTTTGCTATAATCGAATGCGCCCGGTTCCAATGCCACGGAAGCGCCATAGATTTCGTCATTATCCCTGACAAGTCTCTCCAGCAACACATATATTGTTTCCTGCTGGGAAGGCGCCTGAATTTCCATCCGGCCATCCATCCCGCCCACAATCTTTCGCACCGCCACCTCGACCAATTCGATCCGTGCGGTGGTCGCACGAGCCAACTGCCAAGCTTTCTCTTCCAATTCCTGTTCAAGAATTTGGCGCGCCACGATATATCCATACCCAATCACCGCGCTCAAAACGATACCCGATGCCAGCAAAACCGACACCGACAGTCGCCAGGTAATACTCCACTTACGGAACATAGCCAAGCCCTCCACCGGTGAAATCTTCATACGACGGGGCCTGTTGCAATAGCCCCTGTTGCCGCATCCCCTGAATGGTTCTGGAGTAATCTTCCCGAGACAGCCTGCCAAAAGCCCAGGAATCGTTCGCCCCCGGAATCACGCTGGTCAGAATCTTTTCCAGCATCCATTGCATATGGGGTCGATTGGTTGGCACATTATCCCTGTCGACATACTGCATCACTATATCGAGTGCTTCGTCCGGATGCTCGGCCGCATATCGCCACCCTTCCAGCGTTGCTGCGCGGAAATCAAGCGCCTGTTGCGGGTTCTTACTTAATGTATCCCTTGTTGAATAAATTCCGTCTTCCGGAAAACCAAAGTCATCATCCCGCAGGAAAAACAGTTTTAGTTCTTCCATGTCTATTCCTGTCTGATAAGCCATATGAACTTCGTTGTAGTTCATGGCTGAACAAGCGACGACTCCGTGCTGCAAAAAAAGATTTACAGAATAGTACTGGGGAAAAATCTCCGGACGGACATTCATTGCTTGCAACCATGCTTCATAAGGCGCACGAAAGTCTCCGCCCCAGACACTGATTTTTTTACCGGACAGATCGGATGGCTTGGAAATGCCGTCCTGTTTCCATGTCATCAACACCAAATTCGAACTATTAACGATCTGGGCCAAGTTCACCAGCGGGATATCCTTTTCACTGCGGACCAGGGCTGCGCTCAGCCATAACGAAGCAAAATCCACCTCGCCCCGGACGAGAAAGTCCGCAGCGTCCAGACCCGGACCGCCGGGAACGATGGAAACATCGAGTCCCTTATCCTTGTAAAACCCTTTTTCCAAAGCGACGTAATACCCAGCAAACTGGGCTTGATGGCTCCATTGCAGCATGAAACGGACAGGAGCCGCTTCCGCATGGGAGCAAATAGGCAAAGCCGCCAGAACAACCAGTAAGCAATATAGTACCCGCCTGCAGGTACCCCGCAGCTTATTTTTCACCATAACGTACAGCCAATGACAGGATATTGCGGTCCCCGCTGCGACTATAATGCACTTCGTCCAACATCCTGCGGATCAGAAAGATCC
>DATMYT010000380.1:0-5557 GCA_035560855.1 Negativicutes bacterium
TACTTTCCCGATCAATTCCGCCTTCATCCCACAGATATTTTTTCGTATCCGTCACCAGCACGCCGCCAAGCATCAACAACGCCACCAAGGCTCACTGACAATCTTGATTGAGCCGTTGTTACAATCGATGCTCTTTGATCAACCCTTGCCGATATGCCTCCAGCAATGCCTGAAGCTGCTCAATTTGCTGCTGAATCGCTTTACCTTGGTCCGTATGCTTGATGCGCATTCTTTCGGGATGACTCCCGATGATCTCTGTTTCAGAATCAATATTGCGCTCTTCCGACACGGCCTTCTGTGTAGATTCAAACGGATGGTGCGCCGCCAGCAGCCACCCACGGGAGTTAGAAATCAAAGTATACCCTGCAATTCCGGTCTCTTTTTGATAGGCCCTTGAAAAACCGCCATCGATAACAATCATTTTGCCCTTGGCCTTGACGGGGCGCTCCCCTTTGACGACTTTTACCGGCACATGTCCATTGATAATATGGCCGGTTGCCTGGTCCAGTCCAAATTCCACGAGGATTTTGTCGGCTGTCTCTTCCTGGTCGCGCAGCGCGTAGTATGCGTTGCGTTTTTCTTTATGGGTGGCGGGATCGGCAAGAAAATACCGCTCAAACGTTGCCATTTTTTCTTTGCCGAATAGTGGGGACTGGGGCGCACACCACAAAAACCACATGGCATCCATGCCGTACTGCTTCTGTTCCGGATTATCCGTAGCATAATACCCTTGACGAGATAAACGATCAACCCGGTCCAAAAAAGCCTGCCCGGTAAAAGCCTGACCATCGACGTTGAAAGATCGGAAGGAACCGTCGTCATTCATGGCAATACAGCCATGATACAACAAATTTCCATCATGAATCAGGTAAATACTGCCTTTTGAATAAAGGAAGCGAACATGTTGCTGGAGCTTTTTGCTATTGGTAAATGACAGCCGCAGTTTTGTCACTACCGTTTGTTCTTCCAAAGTGAGAACGTCAGGATGCGCCGGATCTATCGTCGGGAAATTCGCGTCCAACAGCGGATACGTGGTTTCATTCAACATAATGGTTCCCTGTTCAAAGTTGACCCGATCAAGCAATAGACGATCCTCCATCTGGTAATGGGGACGGCGCTTGATCAATTGCCCTTCCAGTTTAAATTGGATGACAGCCATGGCTTTTTGCATTTGCGCCATCATGTGAATTTCCTGGCTGCTAAAACCGTCATTGGGAGATACCTTGGGAATGAATCGCGCACACGGGTCCATTTTATAGGTTTCAATAGCAAAAGATACCAACGGTAACAGACTGACGCCGTATCCGTTTTCTAGCGTTTCCATATTCCCATAACGCAAACAGGTTCTAACGACGTTAGCAATACAAGCTTCGCTGCCTGCCGCCGCTCCCATCCACAATATGTCGTGATTGCCCCATTGAATGTCCACTTGATGATACTCCATCAATGCATCCAGAATTACATGTGCTCCAGGCCCACGGTCATAAATGTCGCCAATGACATGTAGTCTGGCTATCGCGAGCCGTTGAATGAGTTCAGCCAGATAAATGATGAAGGTCCTGGCGCTGCCTGTAGAAATAATGGTCTCAATCAGCCCTTGATAATACGCAGCTTTGTTGTCGATTTTTTCCTGCTCGTCCAACAGTTCTTCAATGATCGGCGCCACTTGCTCGGGCAGAAACTGCCGGATGGTTTCGCGCCGATATTTTGAAGTCAATACACGACAAAGGCGGATGAGACGGATAATCGTAAGACGGCTCCATTCTTCCGGATCCGGCGCGCATTGCAACAACAGCGTCGACTTTTCTTCCGGATAATAGATCAGTGTGGCCAGATTGCGTTGCTCGCGGTTCGATAGAGAATTGGCAAACATTTCTTCAATTTTGCGCCAAATAGATCCGGCTCCATTTCGGATAACATGGGCAAAAGCTTCATGCTCTCCGTGCACATCGGAAAGAAAATGCTCAGTCCCTTTGGGCAGTTGGAGTTGGGCGGACAATGTAACGATTGCATTGGAAGCACTCTGAATCGAAGGATACTGCTCCGCCAGAAGCCTAAGATAACGTATTTCGTGTTCCTGTACCATGTTTCACGCTCCTGTTTGCTACAAGATTTCCCCAACCCGGCCCAAAACTTTTTCCACGAACACGTGGACAAGCTCTGCATCAAACTGGGTTCCTGCGTTTTCTACCAGTTCCGCCACCGCCGCCGTTTCGCTCAAGCTTTTTTTATAGTTGCAGTCGTTACTCATTGCATCAAAAGCTTCGGCAATGGACAATATCCGCGACTGCAAAGGAATTTTTGTTCCCGGCAAGCCCCGAGGATACCCTGTTCCATCCATTCTTTCATGATGCGCCAATATAAATTCCGCTATATGAGAAAACTCATTGACGGACCGCAGAATTTGATAGCCAACTTCCGGATGTCGCTGAATTTCACACCGTTCACTTGCTTCGAGTTTCCCTGCTTTATTTAGTATTTTTTCGTCAACGCCAATTTTGCCAATGTCATGTACCATGCCGACAAGCCCCAACTCGCTCACATCGTCTGGATGAAGCTCCAAAGCTCGGCCAGTCTGTTTACACAGTTCACTTACCCTTTCGCAATGGTGTTGTTCCATGGCGTTTTTTTCATACAAACTCTGCGTAATGAGCTTCAGCGTTTCACTCTTCATACTTGTGCTTTCAGACAATTTGTGGCGATACATTTGATCCTCAGCCTGCATGAAAACTGCAGCCATATCTGTAGATGAATCGGCTTTGGTAGACCACCCGAACGAAACAGATAAAATCAACTTCTCATCTTTTTTTCGGCCGGTCGCTTTCTGAATGCGTTGTACGATGCGCTCCGCTTCTATGGCGCTGGTCCGGGGCAATAGCAGCATAAACTCATCCCCGCCAATCCGGGCGGCAATCTCATCAGACCGACATTCCTGCATTAATATGGCGGCCAGTTTTTGTAGCAGCTTATCTCCGGCCACGTGGCCAAAAGCATCATTGGTCAGTTTGAGACCATTGACATCAGCCATCACCAATGTTATTGGGAAATTTCGTTCCGTATCCAGCCGACTTAGTTCTTCCTCATAAAACCTGCGGTTGTACAACCCCGTCAGTTGATCATGATAGCTAAGATAGAGAATGGCTTCTTCTGATTGTTTTCGCTCGGTAATATCCGTCAAAAAATTGAGAGTCGCGGCTTTCCCTTCCCATTCGATAAAAATCGAATTCAATTCCACCCAGCGACTACTCTGGTTTTTGTGCATCAAGCGGAACTGATACTGGGCATCTGCCAATTGCCCCTGCAATCTTCTCTGATACATATCTATCACGAAAGCCCTGTCGTCGGGATGAATAAATTTCGCGAAGGGAGCAGCGGTCAGTTCCTGCTGCGAGTAGCCTGACAATTCCGTTGCTTTAGGATTGCAATACTGGACAGTGGCATCCTGGATCACAACGATTGTTTCTGCAGCATTTTCAATCAACAGTCGATACTTTTCCTCGGACTTCTGCAATTTCTGCTCAGCTACCTTGCGCGCAGAAATATCCCGCGTTACGCCCAGAATCTCCACTCGTCCATTGGTCATGTTCCGGTAAATATTCGTTATTACTTCCGTCCATACCTTGGTTCCGTCTTTGCAGGGTTGTTCCAATTCTTCCACGCCATACTTTTCGAAAGTTTGACTGTCTGAAAGAAGATCCGCCACATTCCTGCGAACAAGTTCCCTAACATGCTGCGTCCCCTCCGGAGTTAGCGCCGCATCAATCGGTTCGGCCATAATCTCTTCCGGTGTATATCCACGCAGGGAATAAACCGATGGACTTACATACAGAAAATACATCGTTTCCGGATCTAAAATCCAGATTACGTCTTTCACATTTTCAGCCAGAATGCGATACCGTTCTTCGCTTTTCTTCAGCGCGTCCTCCGCCAGCTTGCGCTCGCTGATATCACGAATCACGCTGATGAGATGCGGCTTTCCTTGCAACGTAAAGGTTGTGGCCGATAAGAGGAACGTACTTGTTGCGCCGTTTATGCGTTTGAACTTCATCTCCAGGTTATCGCAATGCCCTGTTTCACGCACCGCCTGTATCAGGCGATCTCGGTCGCCTGGATTTTCGTAAAGATTGATATCAATACTTTTTTGCCCAATAATCTTTTCTTTGTCGAAGTTACCAATTGCCAAAAATGCCGGGTTTGCATTAATGATCAACCCATCATCCAACCGGGTAATAAAGGTTGCGTCAGGACTGGAGTTGAAAATCAATTCAAAGTGTTCTTTGGCCTCACCTGCCGCCTGAAAAGCCGCTGCCAGTTGCTGCGTCATGTGATTGAAGGCATCCGAAAATTCGCCGAGAAAGTCAACACGTTGCGTAAAATCTCCGGCGGCGATGGCTTTTGTCTGCCAGGTCAGGTGACGCATGGAAGCTTGCAAGCCTTGAAGTGCACCGAATAGGTACCCTTTCTCAGTAATCGTTCGAGTCAGTTGCCCCTCTTTAATATCCGTCACTACCTGACGCAACTGCAACAAAGAAGAATAAAGCGAACCAAACCCATCCATAGCCAAAAGTTCCGGCGGTAGATTTGAGTCAACCCTCGGGGCCGTCATCACATTATGAAGCACTTGGATGATTTGCGCGTTCTTATCCGACTCACACATTTCAAACCCTCAGTTTTTCTATTGTTTGGCAGCCTTCCAACTGGCGACGTACTCAATGTGCTGTTCCGTTTTTTTAACATCCGGTTCATTGATCTGCCATTTCCCAGCCAAGCCAAGTTCTATCGCCGACAGTTCAAAGTGACACATGGCAATGCCCATGTCGAGGCGCTGCACGTCCGCCACGCCGATCAGCCTGCCGAGAAAACTGTCTTTGGCGTATCCTGGAGTCCGTTGCAGATACAAATGCCAGGCATCATCCATGTGCAGCACACGCCATGGCTGCTTATTCGAAGCCGACGGCCCCCAGCGAACCATATCCAGAACGGTAGCATAGGCGCCAATTTTATCCGATGAAATCGGATTGCCAAACTGTTCTTCAAAAAACATCTGTTCCGCAGGTAGTCGCAACGCGCCGTCGGCCCGTCGCCGAAGCAGTGCATCCGCTTTGCTTTGATCAGCTATATATCCAATGGATGCCACCGCCGGAACAATTTCTTCCGCTGTCGCTCCAATCTTTTTGGCAAAACCGCTTTTGGTGAAACTGCCGCCCAACCAACAAGTACCCAACCCAAGGCCGGTCGCGCACAAGATGGCCCATTCCATGAGATAGCCGAAATTTTCCAGATTTTTATCTCCCGGAGTCGCCGTCCCCACAATAAAGCCTTGTGCATTTCTAATGACCCCATAAGTCCCGACGCCTTTTAATGACTGCCGATCCTGTTCGGTCGCAGCAATCAGTTCAAACCGGAGTTTCGATCCGAAGGGCCCGGTTTGATGCTCACTAAGAAAATTCTTCAGTCGTATTTGCGCCTCTATCTCGATGGCTTTATCCGGATGCCGACGGCAGGAAAAACGCTGCCGAATCAGCTCTGTAACCGGTTTAGTCATATCTTTCTCCCC
>DATMYT010000381.1:0-2141 GCA_035560855.1 Negativicutes bacterium
CCTGAAACTTTGCTTCCGTTTGGAGGTGGCGCTGCCGTCGGGGAATGGATTTGCCCACCGCATGCAGGAAGCTCTGAAATTCTACGAATCCTGATTCAAATATGACACACACCTGTCTTATTCTCGTGGTTATAATGAACCAAAAGATATAAGGGGGTTTGGAAATGGCTATGGATTTTATTCAGGTCGATCAGGCAAAATGTACGCGATGCGGCATCTGCGCCGAAGTTTGTCCAGGCGTTATCGGGATGGGGGAAAATGGGCCGCAGGTCATACGGGATCTTTGTGTGAGCTGTGGACAGTGTGTGGCGGTTTGTCCCCATGGGGCGCTCGATAACGCCAACGCGCCACTGGATACGCAAGTGGCGCGGGAGCCGAGGCTGGATATTCGTGAAGAGGCGGCGGCGCAGTTTTTGCGCTCGCGTCGGTCTGTCCGCAATTATCGGCTCCAAGCGGTACCACGGGAAGCGATCAGGAAAGTTCTCGATATTGCCCGCCTGGCGCCTACGGCCTGCAATTCACAAGGCGTCGCTTACCATGTAGTGGATGATCCCGCGACTTTGCGCCGGATTACGGCTGCGGTCATTGATTGGGTGGAAGGGGAACTCACGAACTCTCCCGCCATGGCTGCATCCAAGTATGCCCCCCATACTTGGATGATGGTGGAGATTTATCGCCAATCCGGGGAAGATACGGTCCTGCGTTCGGCTCCTTGTTTGATCGTGGCGATTGCGGATAAAGATGCGGCTCTTGCCGGTCGGGACAACACTTATTTGTCACTGGCCTATGCGCAGTTGTTTGCCACCTCGATGGGGCTGGGGACCTGCTGGGCCGGTTTGTTCGAGTATTGCGCCGCCTCCGGGTATGAACCGCTAATGAGGCTGTTGAACTTGCCGCAGGATATGCGGGTGACCGGCGGGATGATGGTCGGCTATCCGAAGTACGAGTATTACCGGCTGGTCGAGAGAAATCCGCTGCAGGTTACCTGGCGATAAAGCGTCGGCACACTTAGAACGAAGTGATGAAGGAAGAGGATTCTGATGCTTGGCGAATTGCCGCGGATTATTGCCGCGTTTGTGAGCGCGAAAAAATGGATTCGATAGTCAGGTGTTTGCGGATTGTTTCACGGCGGAGGCTACCGTTTACGACGAAGGGCAGGAGCTGCAGGGCCATGCCGCCATCAAAAAAATGGATAGAAAACAGCAATGCCAAGTACCAACGGAAGCTCCTTCAATTTTTTTCGCTTTAGGGGAAAAGCAGTTTCAAATATTGGTTCAAAATATCCAGACTTCTATTTACCGTTGGCTTAGGGTGTTTGTGTGTGAGTTTATAACAAGTCCTGGCCGGCGGCGATTCCAATAGTTCTTGAATTACGAAGCGGCCCGATTTAACGAACGCAGTGGCTACCGATTTTGGGACAATACTCCATTGCCGGGCATCTTGCATAAGTGAGAAGATCAGCCCCGCAGTGTCAACCGGAATACGGGTTGGCGAGAATGGGTCCCACCAGCGGTCATGCCATAGTTGGTAAGTCGGGCTCCAATTCATGTAGATTTCGTGCTCGCTGCTTAAGTCCGCCGGATGGGCGGGTTTTATTCCCGAATTATCGGGCGTCGCAACTCGGAGCAATACCATCTCGTCAATAAAGAAAGGATCTACCAGGATGTTCGGCGCCGTTCTTTCCAGCTTCACGAACGCTACGTCTACTTCGCGACGTTCTATGGTGTCGTAGATTTCTACCGAATGCTGCGTGCGAAAGTGCAGGCGCATTCGTGGCGCGTGTTGGCTCAATGCACGATAAAGTGGGGGAAGGACGTAAGTGTTGAGACTGTTTGAGCCGGCCACGGAGAGACTTAATTGTGGCCCGTCGGTCTGCATGATTTCGATTTCCCGTTTTAACGAACTCCAGCGTTCAGCAATCGGAACAAAATTTTCGCCGAAAGGAGTTAGCGTAATGGCCTGTACTCCTTTGCTTCGCTCAATCAGCGTGACGCCAAGCTCCTGTTCCAAAGTTTTAAGCCGATAACTGACCGTCGCCTGGGACAGATGCAAGAGGTCGGCTGCCTTGATCAAACTATGGCTTTGCAAAATGGCTAGAAAAGCATCAATTCCTGCAACGTACATGCCTTCCTCCTTAATAT
>DATMYT010000382.1:0-2193 GCA_035560855.1 Negativicutes bacterium
CCACAAAGGTCCACCCTAAAAATTTACTGGTCCTGCATTCTCGAAATCAACAATGACAAAGGCTTCTTGCACATGGATCTCAAAAACATCCAATGACTCGCCGATGGCAGCAATGGTTCTATCATATCCCGGAACTTTCGCAATGAAGGCATCTTTCATTTCGTCAATTGAAAACTTACTCTTTTGAATAATGGCGTTGTGGGAGCGCGCGTGGGGTATGCCTTCGCGCGGAATCGTCGTAAATGCAATCCTATTGTTCTTTTTAAACTCCGCAACCTTCTGATTCTTCCGATCGGATGCGAAATAAATTACCTCGGGACGGTTCACGTCATGATAAAAGCTGACGATCCTGACGTTAGGAATATTGTCAACGGATGTGGCTAACGCAATCTGATTCGTGTTCGATAAAATTTTGAAAAAAACCTGCTTATAATCCATTTTTACTCCCCCTGCTCTGCTTATGAGCTAATTATAGCAAGGTTTTTTGACAACAGTATGTCATATTCGGAAATCGAAAAAACCACACCCGCTTCCTAGAAATATTTTCAATGACCCAACATGAATGCCGGCTCTCTTGACTCAGATGCTTTTCCTGGTTGCTCCGGTTATAATAAAGCAAGAGAAAACATTCATAAAAACAGCATCAAGGAGGAGCATCTTTGGAACCAATTTTTTCGCTTGAAAAAGCAAACGACCATAGTCAGGGTCATCTGTCTGATATTCTGGGGCTGGAATTTCTGGAACTGTCGCCACAAAAAATCCGTAGCCGCATGACCATCACGCAAAAGCACCGGTCACCCACCGGCTATCTGCATGCCGCATCTATCATAGCTCTCGCCGACACCACTTGCGGTTGCGGCACAAACATCAATCTGCCAAAAGGTACCAACGGCTTCACAACGCTGGAGCTAAAAAGCAATTTTCTCGGGACTCTGCGGGAAGGCGAACTATTTTGTGAAGCTGTGCCCGAACATATCGGACGAACCAGTCAGGTATGGTCCGCCACCGTTACGGACGGTAATGGAAAGCGAATTGCCCTGTTTCGGTGCAGCCAGATCATCCTTTATCCCGAGTGCGGCAATTTGGATCTCAAAATACAGAGCACACCCTAACAAAAGTGTGGCAGCGATCAATGATGAAAGAAGGGATACCCGATGAAAACTTCTCGTTTTATTGCCCTCGTGGTCTGTCTTGCACTCATGCTCACCGCACTCCTCGCCGGTTGTGGCGGTACTTCGGCCCCAGCGCCAGCCAAACCTCCTGTTGCCCCGGCGGCATCGGCCAAAGTGATTGAGCCCTGCGACCTCATTTCGAAAGCTGACGCTGAGCAATATATCGGCCAGCCGGTCAAAACTGCGGAGAAAAAAGATACCCCCGTTGTCGGGCTGAAACTGTGTGTCTACACTACCGTCGCCGAAGGCTCCGGCAAGCTCCTGCAAATCGGACTCACCCAGCAGTCGTTTATGTCAGGCAGCACCCAAACTCCAAAATCGCTCTACGATTCTTTGAAAAACAATTTCCCGAATGCGTTGAAAGTGACGGGCATTGGCGATGATGCCTTTATCTCTCCGCCCGGTCTCCATGTTCTGAAAGGCGGCTATTATCTGACCGTTGCTGTTGGCAACTCCAATGATCCCAAAAATCAGGAACTCCTGAAAACGATCGGCAAGAAAGCCATCGATAAACTGTAAAAACTCATTGCTAATTGTATGCATCTCGAAGCAGGGCCTGCGGGCCCTGCTTTTTCAGGTATTTTAAGCGTGCGGAAGGTAATTGAAAATCGGTAGCGAACTCACTATTTGTGTGATGTCATAATATATTGGAGGGGTTAGGATGACTCGTGCAAATTTGCGCATCATCATTGCGGGCTGCTTATGTTTCCTGTTGGCGGTTTCCGCCATCTCGGTTCTGGCCCAGACTCCCATAAAATCCAAAATCTATCTGGGGATCAGCACAAAGGATACCCCGAATGGCCTTGCCATCACTGCTGTAGAGGCGCGCTCGCCTGCGGCAGACGCGGTGCTGAACGTTGGAGACATCATCTTGGCAGTCAACGGTCTGCCGACAAAGACGCGTAAAGAACTGCAGGAAGTGGTTTTTCCGACGCTGACTCCCTATACTCCATTTACAATGAGGATACAACGCGGCGGCGGCAGTCAGGAGCTTACAGTCGTGCCGAAAGGCGTCCTACGA
>DATMYT010000383.1:0-2627 GCA_035560855.1 Negativicutes bacterium
AGTTTGATTTGTCAGTCGCATCGTATCAATACTTGGTTATGAGGTCACAAGGATTGTATAACAGTCGCATATGAGGGAGCTGGTGAGGCGGCATGAGTAGTCAATGAAGATGTGTAACAGCGGAGGAAGACTGGCTGACCAAGCGTAGGACGGCATCGGTGGATCCGATGCCGCGGCGGCGATTGGCGAGAGCTCCTACAAAAGCGCGGTGCTGCGCCGGCGGCCCGAATGGGATAGGGGCGTGGGCAGTTGCTCCCCCGCTTATGGCAAAAAAGCCTTGAAAGTAGCTTTTTACACTACCTTCAAGACTAATAGAGGAAATCTTAATTATGTTGCTCAACGAGTTACGTCGCCAGATATCTTGTGTCAGTCGTCAATGTCGATATCAATACCGAAACCGTCGCCCAAAATGTGAAGGAAAATGTTGTCCTCATCATCATTGTCTCTGTGCCAGCGATACCAATCGGACCACTCTCTAGAATGTTCTTCCCGCCAGTGCCTATCATGGCGATGTCTTTTCCAATCGCGATCATGATCCCGCCATTCCCGCTCGTGATTTTTCCATTCGCGATCATGGCGGCCTTTCCACTCTTTGTCATGGTGGCTAGGATGGTTATGGTGGTTTCCCAATTCTTTATCATGATGCGGGGGGGGGGGACCAGGATGATCTTCTGCGTTTGCGACTATTGGAAAGATACTCAAAGTGAAAATGATGGTCAATAAAATCAAGAGCTTTTTAATAAAAAGCACCTCCTCGTGAGAACTATTCACTCTAGTATATTAAAGCGCTGTTAATCTAGTACCAGGGAAATAATGGCATCAGACGCGCGGCTAAAAAGAAAGCCGGCCGCTTGCTGGACGGCCGGGAATGAATGAGGTATCCGGTATGATCATTTATCAATAAACCATTTCCATTCGTCGCAAAACAGGTAAATTTGCTTCCCGCGAATCCGGCAGGTGTACCGCATGCCTAGCCTGCCGCCCTTCAGCGATGGGACTCGCCGCACATCCAGTACTTGGTCGATCTCAAACCGGCGGCCGTCGCCCCGGGTGATCTCCAGCGGCTTAACGTTGCCCAGTTCGTCATGTTCGGCGAGTACCTTGACGAATGGTTTGCCCAATATAGCCACCTTCTCCTGATATTTCACAAACATACGTTCAATTTGCTTGCAGGGTGGTGGCCCCGGAAAATCAAGGCGGGCGGTGATGCCAAATGGTTTCTGATATGAGCGATAACCTGGCTTCGGCCCGGGGGTGTCTGCTCGGTGTTGCGATCGGCGCGGTGTTGTGGCTCATCATCGGCCTGACGGTTTTGTTATGGTTGCCCCTTGCAGTAGGTCATGGTAATGCACATCGTGCAGACCGGGAAACGCCAGACGAGAGTTAGCGAATAAGCTTCTCGACAAATTTGCGAAACTCGATTCCATTGCCGAGGATCTTTAGAAGAACAATCGCGTTATCTGGTCGGATGGTTTTGTCGAAGGTGTCAAGTAGGCATATGAGCGTCAATCAAGAGGCAAATGTAATTCCACTTCCCAGCTACACGTACATACCTTAGATTGCTGACGACGGCCTCCAATGGCGTCGCTTTCTCAAACTGCACTATCTTAATTTTGAGCAAATCAATTTACCTAGTTTTTCAGCCCCGATTCTGATTTTTTCCGGGGCAACGGCACCGAAACTGATTCTCATACAGTTATTGCCCCTGCCGCCGCCTTCGGTATAGAAGCCTTCACCTGCGACATAAGCAACTTTAACATCCGGATTTGCGGTAGATTCAACCAACAGCTCTGTGGTGTTGATATCGCCCGGCAGTTCTGCCCATGTGAACAAACCGCCATCCGGCACGGTTTTCTTGGTTCCTTCAGGGAAGAATCTGTCGATGCATTCAATCATGGTATTTCTTCTCTCCAGATACAGATCACAAATCATCTTGTGATGAGCCGGATAATAACCACGCTTGAAGAATTCAGCACAGAGTATCTGAGGCAACATGGCGGTATGCGAGTTGGTTGCTGTTTTAGCATCAAACAATTTGGCAGTCACGTCATTGTTCGCTAAGATATAGCCAAGTCTGCTGCCTGGTGAAAAAATCTTGGAGAAACTGTTTGCTAAAATGGTATGACCGGTTTCGTCAAAGGCTTTAATCGGTAATAAATCGCTTCCGCTGTAACGAATGTCACGATAAGGATCATCTTCCAAGATAACTACATCATATTTGCTGCCCAATTCAGCAATTTTCTGTCTTCTGTCTAAGGACAAGGTTTTACCGGTTGGATTTTGGAATGTCGGAATAACATAAACCATTTTGGGTTTGCATTTAATGATTTTAACTTCCAAATCTTCCGGTACCATACCATTGTCATCCATATCAACAGCGATACATTTTGCCTGGAACATTTCAAAGATTTCTACGGAGTGAACGAAAGTGGGAGTTTCAACCAAAATAACATCGCCCGGATCAATATACAACTGGCACAGCAAGTATATAGCTTCCAGGCCACCGTTGGTAATCAAAATATTATCAACATTACCTTTAATTCCCTTAGGTTCCAACAAATCATTAACAACCACTTCCCGAAGATCCAGCAAACCCATTACAGGGCCATATTGAAGTGATTCCACAC
>DATMYT010000384.1:0-5982 GCA_035560855.1 Negativicutes bacterium
GGGAAATGGCGGTTAGTGGCGAAAAAACTATATGGAGGATATGCATGATTCGGGCCAAAGTTCGTGAATGGGTTGAGCGCCACGCTCTCCTGCCACGCGGCAGCAATATTGTGGCGGCATGTTCGGGCGGGCCGGATTCACTGGCGCTCGTTGATTTGCTCGACGGGTTTCGGCAGGAGCTAGGGATTGCTTTGTTCATTGCCCATTTTGAACATGGTCTGCGTGGTGAAGAATCTTGTCTGGATGCTGAGTTTGTGCGGAATTATTGCGATAGTCGCGGGTTGGGATTTTTTTGTGGTAACGCCGATGTGAAGAAAGAAGTGTTGCGCAATGGAGGTTCCGTAGAAGAAGTTGCCCGACGGCTGCGTTATGAGTATTTGCGTTATGTGGCGGGATTGGTCGGGGGAGCGTTGATCGCGACAGGACACCACCGGGACGATCAAGCGGAGACTGTGCTGATGAATCTTGTCCGTGGCAGTGGTGGACGAGGATTGGGCGCAATGCGCCCGCGTCAGGTTGATATTGTTCGCCCTCTGCTGTGCCTAACGCGGACTGAAATAGAGAGATATTGTCGTGAAAGAAAATTGCAGCCGCGAAATGATTTTTCCAACGCCGATGTGAATTTTAGACGCAATCGGGTGCGCCATGAACTGGTTCCGTTGCTGCAGCAGAGATTTAACCCGTCACTGACAGATGCGCTGTGTCGTACAGCTGATGTTTTGGCTGATGAACAGGAGTTTTTGCGAAGTTATGTGGAAGAACGGTTGCCTAAACTAGTGGTAAAAGTGGAAAACGGATATCGGCTCAATTCAGCGTGTTTTTCAAAGTTGCATGTCGCAGTTCAGCGAGAGTTGCTGCGATATTTGCTGGAAAAATTAAGGGGAGATACCCACGGCGTTACTTTCACGCACGTGGAACAAATTAGAGCGCTGTACCTGCAAAACAAGGGGGCGCAATGTATCGATCTGCCGGGAGCTTGGAAGGCGCGCAAAAGCTATCAGGATTTGTTTATCGAAACAACACGGGTGCCTGATGAGAAATCTTTTCCGGCAAGAGAACCAAACCCGGTGATTTTGTCGTGCCCGGGCGAAACCATTTTGCCGGAGTTTGGCGTCACCCTTTGTTGCAGTGAATACTTCGGCGAGTTAGCGCCTCCCGTAGACCTTGGCGACACTAAGGTCGCGTTTGAATGCGCATCATTACAGTTTCCCTTGTTTGTACGATCGCGGCGCCCAGGCGATGTTTTTCACGCATTGGGATCGCCTGGAAAACGAAAATTAAAAAAACTGTTTATCGATTTAAAAATTCCTGTTGAACAACGTGACATTGTGCCAATTGTATTCGATGGAGCGGGGATTATTTGGGTGGCGGGTTTTCGTCGATCTGAAAGAGGGCGGCTGTCGACGAACGAAAAAAAATACATTATTATTCAACTCACCAAAAACGAGAATACTCACTGACAGGAGGAAATGGGATATGTTAAATGATGTGGAGCGAATTCTTATTACTTCGGAGGAAATCGGGGCGCGTGTCCGTGAACTTGGGCAACAAATCACTAATGATTATGCGGGTCAAGAGATTTTAATGATTGGTGTGCTTCGCGGCGCGGTCGTTTTTATGTCCGATCTGGCGCGTGCGATCAAGAGACCGATTGATATTGATTTTATGGCGACCAGCAGTTATGGGATATCTACGAGCTCCAGCGGAGTGGTCCGCATATTAAAAGATCTGGATGAAGTGGTGCAGGGAAGACATCTTTTGATTGTCGAGGATATCATTGATTCGGGACTGACGCTAAATTATCTGGTAGAAAACTTGAAGTCGCGTAAACCGGCTAGCGTACGAATCTGTACGCTTCTCAGCAAGCCTGACCGCCGAAAGGTAGATGTTCAGGTTGATTACAATGGGTTTATCATTCCGGATTATTTCGTGGTGGGATACGGTCTTGATTATGCAGGGAAATATAGAAACCTTCCGTTCATCGGAGTCTTAAAACCTGAAATATATGAGAAAGACTGATATGGTAGCCTGTGAGCTACTCTTTTCCAGTATTTTATTTTGTGATATAATTATCACCTACGAATGATATTAATGGCAGCAAAATTGTGCTGGCAATAGGAGGCCCTTTTGAACAAGTTTTTTCGGAATGTAGGTTTTTACCTACTGATCATCATCATCGCGATATCCATTATCGACTATTATTCATCCAAGACGACAACCAAGACTGAAGTGACCTATACTGCTTTTCTAAAGCAGGTTGAAGACGAAAAGGTCGAACGTGTAACAATAGTCGACAATACAATTAAAGGTAAGCTTAAGGATGGCCAGGAGTTTGTGCTGGTTACTCCTAATGATCCTACGTTGATCAATACTTTGCGTGAAAAGAAAATTGATATCAAGGCTGAACAGCCGCCGCAACCGCCTTGGTGGACGACGCTGTTTTCGTCCTTGCTTCCGATGCTGCTGTTGATCGGAGTTTGGTTTTTTATTATGCAGCAGACCCAAGGCGGCGGCAGCAAGGTTATGTCTTTCGGGAAGAGCCGCGCCAAATTGCATAATGAGGAAAAAATCAAAGTAACCTTTGCCGATGTGGCGGGCGCTGAAGAAGCAAAGGAAGAATTGGAAGAAGTTGTTGAATTCCTGAAGCATCCTAAAAAGTTCAATGACTTGGGTGCTCGGATTCCTAAGGGAGTATTGCTTTTTGGACCTCCTGGCACCGGTAAGACCTTGCTGGCAAGAGCAGTGGCTGGCGAAGCAGGTGTGCCTTTTTTCTCTATTAGTGGGTCTGACTTTGTGGAAATGTTTGTAGGCGTAGGTGCATCTCGTGTTCGTGACTTGTTTGAACAGGCCAAGAAAAGTGCGCCTTGCATTGTTTTTATCGATGAAATCGACGCAGTGGGACGACAACGTGGCGCAGGATTGGGTGGCGGCCACGACGAGCGTGAGCAGACATTAAATCAGTTGCTGGTGGAAATGGATGGATTTGGAGTCAACGAAGGGATTATTATTATTGCCGCGACCAATCGGCCGGACATTCTTGATCCTGCGCTACTTAGGCCGGGACGATTTGATCGACATATTGTTGTAGATAAACCAGATGTTAAGGGACGCCAGGAAATTCTGAAAGTGCATACTAAGGGGAAGCCGGTTGATAAAGATGCCGATCTTGATGTATTGGCGCGCCGAACGCCTGGATTCACAGGCGCAGACCTAAGCAATTTGGTCAATGAAGCGGCGTTGTTGTCTGCACGGCGCAACAAGAAACGTATCGGCATGAATGAACTGGAAGAATCCGTCGAGAGGGTTGTTGCTGGGCCTGAACGCAAGAGCAAAGTCATAAGCGATAAAGACAAAAAACTTACGGCATATCATGAGGCGGGTCATGCGTTGATCGCCATGGTGATGCCTAACGCCGACCCTGTGCACAAAGTGTCCATTATTCCGCGCGGTAGGGCTGGAGGGTACACATTAATGTTGCCCAAGGAAGACCGCAATTATGCGACGCGCTCTGAACTGAAAGATCAGCTCCGGACGTTATTGGGCGGTCGGGTGGCTGAAGCGGTGGTATTGGAAGAGATTTCTACCGGTGCGCAGAATGATTTGGAGCGCGCGACCGATCTGGCTCGCAAGATGATTTGCGAGTTTGGGATGAGTGAAGTTCTGGGGCCGATTACTTTTGGTCGGCGCCAGGATACGCAGGTATTCCTTGGCCGGGATATTGCACGTGACCGAAACTACAGTGAAGAAGTAGCTTATTCAATAGACAAGGAAGTACGGCGGTTGATTGAAGACGCTTATGAGAAGACCGAAGAGATGCTCAGGGAACATTTAGATAAATTGCACTTGATTGCCGCCGCTTTGATTGAAAAGGAAACATTAGAGGCGTTTGAACTGGAACAATTGATGAATGAGGGGCAGATTACCGATAAACCAGTGCAAGAAGAACCGCCTGAAATACTAACTGCACCCACTAACGCCATTCCTGTTCCTGATGCCGAGCCAGGGCCTAAAGTGGTATATAATGTGCCGGAAGCGGGAGGCGGAAATGCCTGAAGGCTTGAAGCCAGGGCTGACTGGCGTAGCGACTGTTTTAGTGTCTGACGTCAATACTGCTGAAGTGTTTGGTAATGCCGGAGCGAAAGTGTATGCGACTCCCATGCTGTTGGCGCTGATGGAACAGGCGGCGATCAATGCTATTCGCGACATTCTGTTGCCGGGCGAAGGCAGTGTGGGAACCAGAGTTGAAATGAGTCACACGGCGGCAACTCCGGTAGGAATGACGATAACGGCGCGGGCCGAGCTCGTGGAAGTGACTGGGAAAAAAATAATATTTAATGTGGTGGCATCTGACTCGCAGGAGACAGTAGGGCAATGTCGTCACGAGCGTTATATTATTGCTAACATGGCTGCTTTTTTGGCTAAGACTGCGGAAAAACTAAAAAATAACGCATAAAACTTGTGTTTACACATTGACGCAGATTTCCCCAAGTGCTACTATTATGGCGAACTACGGCGGCATCCTTAAATGAGCTGCACAAAATAGCCCGAAAAAACAATACGGAATTCCCAAGACCGCTTGGATCCTGAGCGACCGAGACGGGGGACGCGATTCTTTTGATGGTTGATGTGCGCCTTCCCGCTTATATGTTGGGAAGGCGCATTGTTTTTTGACTGTGGCGATATGAAGAGGTGTTTCCCAAATGCAAGTAGTCACCCATGTTGAAGAATTGAAACAAAAAATTCGCGTAGCCCGTGCAGCAGGACAAACAATCGGAGTGGTGCCCACAATGGGTTATCTGCATGAGGGGCATCTTACGTTGATGCGGCGTGCACGCGCCGAGCAGGGATTCGTTATTGCTACACTCTTTGTCAACCCATTGCAGTTTGGGCCGCAGGAAGATTTTGCTGTGTATCCGCGCGACTTGAATCGTGACAGCGCCTTGGCGGAGACAACAGGGATTGATTTATTGTTTGCCCCATCTGTCGACGAAATGTATCCGGCGGGAAATGGCAGGACACTGACTTTTGTGGACGTGGAAAAAATAACAACTACTTTATGTGGAGCGTCTCGCCCTGGTCATTTTCGGGGCGTTGCTACTGTTGTTACCAAGCTTTTCAATCTTACCGAAGCGGACACGGCCTATTTCGGACAGAAGGATGCCCAACAGGTGGCCGTAATTCGTCGCATGATCGAGGATCTGAACATGAATGTGAAAATCGTGGCGGTTCCAATTGTTCGTGAACCCGATGGATTGGCGTTGTCATCTCGTAATCAATTTCTGAGTCCCGCTGAACGAAAAGCTGGGCTTGTGTTGTCTCGTTCCTTAAATCGGGCACGTGAATTGCTGATGACAGGGGAACGAGATGTAACAGTGATATTGGCGACGATGGACGATTTAATCCGACAGGAACCATTAGCCGTGGTAGACTATATTTCCATTGTAGACACACGGACACTCGAACCGATTAAGCATCTTTCCGGCGCGGCATTGATTGCACTAGCCGTTCGGTTCGGTAAAACCCGCTTGATAGATAATCTGCTATGGGAGGAAAAATAAAATGCTTCGCACTGTATTTAAGTCAAAACTGCATAGAGCAACAGTGACGCAGGCCTGCTTGGATTACGTCGGCAGCATAACTGTCGATGAGGACCTTATGGACGCCGCCGATATTATGATCAATGAAAAGGTGCAGGTAGTCGATATTAATAATGGAGAACGTTTGGAGACCTACGCAATTCCTGGTCCGCGCGGGTCTGGAATCATTTGCCTTAATGGCGCGGCAGCGCGCCTGGTTCAGCCCGGCGATAAGGTAATTATCATCACATACGCAATGGTGGATGATCAAGAGGCAAAGGGATGGAAGCCGACGGTGGCATTTCTCGATGAGTCGAATCGAATATCCGAACTAAAAAACGAGGAAAAACACGGCGAAATCAAGAAATAACTGGTGAAAAGAGAATTAGGGAGATGAAGCTATGAC
>DATMYT010000385.1:0-5391 GCA_035560855.1 Negativicutes bacterium
AGGATATTAACATCGCAGCTATTGCAGAAATTTTGCCGATGGCCGTCAAGTTGGGCCTTGATCCTGAAGCGATTTCCACTGTTGTAAACAGCAGTTCGGGTAAAAGCTATGCCTCCGAGTTCTTTCTGCCGCGCATTCTCAGCCGCCACTTTAGTGACGGCTATCCGCTAGAACATGCTTACAAAGACTTGATTAGCGGCGCAGAACTTGGTGCCCAGCTTTGCATTCCGCTGCCGGTTATGCACGCAGCTACAACAACATATCAAATGGCGTTGCTTAAAGGATTGGGCAATCTGGATAAAGGAGCAATGATCTGTGTCTTCGAGGATCTATTGGGCTTGAAAGTCGAAAAACAACGACAATAACGTAGCCCAGCACGGATTCGAACACGTGACCCCGGCTTAGCCAGGGAACGAACAGGAATCGCAAGAACCCCCCTGTAGCCGTTTCTGCGCACACTTTTTCAGTAAACATCCACTTGAAGCAAGCATAGAAGCAGGCGAACACTTTTGTGTCCGCCTGCTTCTATGCTTCACTTGGCAAATTCCGAATATGAGTTCCTTCCTTTACTTTCAAATCACAGTAAAGTAAACATGACGATCAGCGTTGCAACAATCGTCGGAATCGCATTGCGTTTTGCCAATTCCATCGGATTGACGCCAGCAATCTTAGCGCAAATGATCCCCGCCCCTGCCACCGGCGACATGGTGCGTCCCAAACCAGCCCCAATCTGGGCCATCGACCCGAGTTCGATAATACCATAACCGAATTGTGCGGCATGTGGAGTGACCGCTCCGTTGAACGCAAGGGCCGCCGCATTGCCCGACCCTGACACTACCCCAATAATAAAAGGACCGAACGCAGAAGCAACTTGGGCAATCTGTTGGGAATTTTTCATGACATCAATAAGCGCGCCGGTAATCCCAATTGCCGTCATTCCTTGAGTAAACATCGCAGCGGCCGCCATCAAGCACACGATGTCGGCGAAGCCATCCCCATTGCCTTTGAAAAACTTTTTTGTTGCTTCACTGACATTGAAACGGGTTATCAGCATTCCGATAATCGTCCCGATAACCATTGCCTGCGGTACACTGAATTCCGGAATCATATGGACCTGTTTGCTGCCCAAAATTAATAGAACAAGCGGAACAACAGGCGTAATCGCCCAAATATAATTAACGTGGAATTTGTCTTTGTCATCAATCGCTTCTCCTGAATGCTGACTTCCTGGCCCCTCCTTCTTGATATGAGCAATCACTGCGAGCAACAATGCAGCAACAAAGGCAGCAGCTGTTGTCTGCGCACTGAAAGTGGCAATAACAGTCATCACATCCACCTGAGCCATTTTCGCTATTTGCGGATTAAACATAAGTCCAGGACTCATGGAACTTCCCCAGGTTCCCAGGAAAACCGCACTGGCGGCAAGCGCGGGATGCACCCCCGTGCCAATCAGGGTGGGAATTAACAAGGCGCCAACTGCTGCTGCGGCTCCCGCTGCACTCGGCAACGCAATATTTATGGCAAACGTGGCGAGTACTGCGCCCGGCACCAATAAAATCTTCACTTTTTTCAGCAGATTGGTTAGAAATGTAACAAGATGTTTGGTACAGCCCGTGCAATCCATTACGTAGCTAAATCCCATTACAGTACAGATTGTTGGCACCAACCCTCCTTCAACCATCGTCTTGACAAAGCTCTCAAATGCCCCGGCCAGCCCTCCCCCGAGAATCGCCATCACCGCACCGGATATAAACAAAACCATCCGTGTTTCATAATTTTTTATAATTGCATAAAACGTCGCAATTACAATTGCCAGTCCAAGCCAAATCATTGTTTTTCTCCCTCCTTGCCGTCGTCGTTACCATTTGCCAGTTGCGCCATGACCTCGGTTAGTACATCAACGCCTGCCATGATGTCTTCGATTTTGGCATATTCCTCCGGGGTGTGGCTGGCGCCATTGCGGCAGGGAATGTGCATAACACTTGTCGGAACAATTTGGGTGATATTTTGCGAATCATGCCCGCCGCCACCGATCATGCGTGTATAGGAAATCTCTAATTTTTCACAAGCATTGGCCACCATTCTCATCAGGTTATCATCCAAATGAACCGCCTTGGCGGAAGAAATGACATCAATTTCAAGCGTTGTTCCTTCCTCTTCCGCATACCGGGCCGCACTTGTTTTGATTTGTTCAATTACTTTTGTGACACTTTCATAATTTATGCCACGCACATCAATCCACATTTCAGCAAACCCAGGTACAACATTCATCGCATTGGGACTCGCCTTCAACATGCCAACGGTGCCGACGACGC
The DNA here is from genome assembly GCA_035560855.1 of Negativicutes bacterium. Taxonomy (GTDB): domain Bacteria; phylum Bacillota; class Negativicutes; order UBA1444; family UBA1444; genus UBA1444. The sequence goes on from DATMYT010000385.1 coordinate 2,316, forward strand.
CTTCACTCGCGGCTGCGGCTGCATGTTCACGCACCGCAGCAACAATATTCGCTGCTGTTACTAGTGCATCATGACGGACATTCATGGGCGTTGTTCCCGAATGAGCCGGAGTTCCATTGACTTTTATCGACAACCGGATGGGCGCTGAAATGTCAGTGACTATACCAATCGCAATCTTGCCGTTTTCTAAAATGGGACCCTGTTCGATATGCAGCTCAATAAAAGCTTTCAATTCCTCTGGATTACGCTTCACTTCGGCGATTTTATCAAAATGCAGACCACGGGATGCCAGAACTTGTGGCACCGTGTTCCCCATGGGGTCCTTCATTGTCGCCCATTTCGCCGGATCAGCAATCCCGCAAATCGAGCGACTGCCAAGATGTGCAAAGCCAAAACGGCTTGATTCATGCCCGGCAAACACCCACACCTCAACCGGGTTCTTGAGCGACCACCGCATCTGCAGCCGTTTCACCGCGCACAATGCGCCGATAACGCCAACAGATCCGTCAAAATTGCCACCTTCCGGCACCGTGTCGACATGCGAACCCGCCGCCACTACCGGAGCTTTGCTGTCGCTCCCTTCCAAACGCCCGATGATATTTCCGACCGCATCCATGCGTACCGCCAAACCCATTTTTTTCATCGTATCCATGATCAGTTCTTTGGCTTGCCAGTCTGCTTCGGAATATGCCAAGCGATTATAGCCTGGATCAACCTTGCCGATCTGGCCCATTTTTTCAAACATCGTTTGCACCCATGCCTTGTCCAAAAACCATCTCTCCCCTTTGTGTGATTTGTTTGAATTTTGCAGCCTCACTGTATCACAAAGAAAGGTAGCCGATGATACGGACTTGCTATCCTATCATTTACGGAAACTATGATGCCTATTTCGCCCTGCGAACTCCTCACTATTTCCCGCCAAATAAAATGTTATACTATGACCGTGAACATTTTTTCGAAGGACAACTTGGCATTTTGAGGAGTGCGGCATGGAACTCAAACAGTTGGAATATTTTTTAACGGTAAGCAACTTAAAAAGCTTTACGCGCGCAGCGGAACAACTGTATATTTCTCAGCCCAGCGTAACGACCGCCATTCGCCGCCTGGAAGATGAGCTGGGAATCATCTTGTTTGAACGCAACAAAAAGCAGGCCGTTCTGACCCCTGAAGGAGAAATCTTTTACAGTCATATTTCAGTAGTCATCGATGATGTTTCCAAAGCAACACAAAAAGCCGCTGAGCTAAAAAACTTAAACAGCGGCAATATCAATGTAGGAATATCACCGATTACTTCCCTATCCGTTTCGGCCTTTCTCCTCGCCAAATTCTGTACAATTTATCCGGCTTTGAAGATTAATTTCGTTGAAGATGGGTCCAATAACATCAAAAAAATGATCGAAGAAGAACGAATCGATCTGGGGCTAATCATTCGCGATGATACGATGGATAACTTGGATTTTCTTTCACTTGGGCAGCAAGAACTGGTCGCGTATCTCTCGCCATTTCATTTTTTGAAAAATAAAAAGAGCGTCTCCTTGACTGCGCTAAAAAACGAATTCTTTATTGCACCCAAAGAAAACTGCTCCATGCGCAATATCTTAATAACCGAATTGACCAAGCAAAATTTCGTTCCTCGGATTAGCTTTGAGACGAATTGCCTTCAGATGATTAAGCACTTGATTCTTTCCGGCTCCGGCGTTGCACTGCTACCGAAAGGAACTTTTGACAGCAGTTCCTTACACTCCGTCGCACTGTCACCCCCCATGGAAATATCGATCGGCGTAGCCAAAAAGAAGAACAAGCATCTGTCTCATGCCGCGCAAACGCTATTTAAGTTTTTTGAGAACTCATTAACGGGATAATAAATGGGGCTGGGAGAAACCTTTTACTCAAGGTTTTACCCAGCCCCATTCTTATTGAAAGAAAGGTTAACTGTTATTCTTTCCTAAATTCATCACGTTACCGCTCAACATATTAATATCTTCCAACGCATTTATGATGTCGCCGCTAGAATCAACCGAGGCGGCGGAAGGGTGCTCCTCACCTGTCATCGTAATATTCAAGTCAATTTGCGCCGCGAAGGATTTCATAATCGTATCCCGCAGCATCAGAATTGAATTATCGCTCTCCGAAATCAATTTTTCGATTTCTGTGGCAATCCGAACATATTTTTCCCGATCTATAGCGGAAGAGTCAGACAGGGTTTTTAATTCAGCGGCCAGTGAAGCAATTTGTTGTGATGCAGTCGTATGAAAATATTCCGTAACCCGTTGGATCAAAAGAAAGGCCGATTGCATCGTTGCAACTCTGGTATTGCCGATAATCGTAACATCTGAGCGTAGATACTTTTTGTACTTCGGAGACAGCAGCGCTTCTTTTTCGACCAGCTTGCCTACGCCAATAATATACCGGGCTTGCCTCAGCTTCGTGATAACCTCTTCGCTAGGCATATCTTCATAAGCAATGGGAATAAATTCCACTTCTTTGATATTTAAGGACTCACAGGATTTCTTCAATAATCTTGCGTAATTGATATTGGAATTAAAAATGTAGACCGTTTCACCGGCAGGTATACGCGAAATCTGCATAAAGAACTGCGATGTAGGACGCAGATCCAAAACGACCATTTTGTCAGTCGGTACAACTTTGGACAAGGGTTCCTTCTGCGTAACCCCACAGACAAAAATATCACCGCTCCGATCATCGGTAAGCGACGCGGTAGTTGTTGCCGTAATATCGGCAATGTCCCCAATAATTACTTTGACTGCATTCAATACTTCTTCGGCAATAAGTGTATTGCTACCGGCGGCGACGATCCGAAAGCTCATAGCGCTCCTAACCCTTTCAATGTTTAATTCCATTTTAAACTCTTTTCTCGGAGCTGTCGACGCCATCGTAAATACCGTTATGGACTCAAGCTTATGGGCAACGGATTAGAAGTTGCTTAAAAGCATTTTTACCATCTTCCATCAAGTATTAAGCAGTCCATTTAAAGGCATTTCATTATTTGTAAATCACATTCATTCTATTGAATTCCCCTAACTATAACGGCTATTGCTACGCCAAAATATCAGGT
>DATMYT010000386.1:0-7774 GCA_035560855.1 Negativicutes bacterium
GATTTTTACAGCATCATCGTGCGGGATGGGATCTTTGTAGATACGTCGGCTAATGATGGCGTCATAGACGTCGACCAGTGCCATAATGCGGGCGGAAACCGGAATCGCTTCGCGCGCGAGGCCTTCGGGATAGCCAGAGCCATCCCAGCGTTCATGATGAGAATAAGCCATTTCCTTGGCAAATCGCAAAAACGAATCGGATCCGCCAAGCAAAAGTTCGGCTCCCTCGATAGCACGCTTGCCGATAGCAGGATGTACTTTAACTAAAGCAAATTCTTCGACTGTCAGTCTGGCCGGCTTCCACAAAATCATGTCCGGAATACCCATCTTGCCGATGTCGTGCAGCGGCGCAGATTTAGTCATTAGAAAAATATTTTCCAAGGTCAGTACGTCGTCAAATAGCGATCTCTGCCGCAGGTTCATGGCTAGTTCATTGACGTATTGGGCAACGCGCTGGATGTGGGCGCCTGTTTCACAATCGCGTGTTTCCGCCAGGGATGCCATAGCCGTTATGGCAACTTCCTGCAACAAAGTGACCTCTTTGATACGTTTCGCAATTTCTGTTTCCAGATACGTATTGCGTTCTTTTAGATCATCCTGAGCCAATTTCAGTGAGATCTGCGTTTTTACGCGCGCCAACAGCAGCGATGGCGTGAGCGGTTTGGCAATATAATCAACCGCCCCCAACGCAAAGCCTTTTTCCGCATCCTCAACTTCTGCCATGCCGGATAGAAAGATGACTGGAATATGTTTCAACACAGCATCAGCCTTGAGGCGCGAGCAGGTTTCATACCCGTCTATTCCCGGCATTATCACATCGAGCAGTATTAGATCAGGTGGCTTGGCTCGCGCAATCGACAGCGCTGCTTCGCCTCCGGTAGCTACCACAACCTTATACTGATTTTTGAGCAGGGCATTGGCCAGCGCAAGATTGTCCGGAACATCATCTACTACCAGAATTACCGGTTTTTCTTCGGTCATGAAACGGCTCCTTCCTTCAGCAAGGCTGTAATTTTTTTCTGCGCCGATTCCCATTCAAAGTTGGACAAGAGTCGCTCCAATTCACCAAATTCGTTGGTTGGCAATGTTGCGGCCAGCTCAGCCTGCAGACGATCAAAACAGTCCAGCGCCTCGCCGTCATTGTTTGCAAGTAATGCGTTCAATTGTTGCAACTCGGCAATCAGTGCTACGCCAAGCGTTTTCCGTTGACTCGGTCCGATAACAACGGGTTCACCGGGCAAATACTCCTCAATAGACTGGCTGAGTGCCGCAAATTCTATTTCCAGGGTATCCAACATCACCAAAATTTCATCCGACTGTTGCTGGGCACGAATCGCGGCTTCTATTGCTGCGGCTATGTCGGCTATCACCGTAGCGCCGATATTCCCCGACACTCCTTTCAAACTATGTGCGATCCTTGAACCAGAAGTCGCATCGCCGTTTTTCAGCATTTCCCTTATACTGGCGGCTGCCCCGGCCTGCCCGGAAACATATTGCCTGAGCAGTTTACGGTAAAGGCTTAGATTGCCGGCAACACGCTTCAGCCCGAGTTTCATGTCCAATCCTGTATTTTTAGGAATCATAGCCTCTGGCTCACTGTGGGCGCTGGTTATCGACATTGAGCCAACATCCGGTCGCCATGGCGTACGCGTCCGTTCTTGCGGCGCCCAGCGAGCGATGGTAAGGAAAAGAGCCTGCGGATCAATCGGCTTGGCGACGTGGTCATTCATGCCAGCGGCCAGGCAGTTTTCCCGTTCGTCCGCCATGGCGTGGGCAGTCATCGCAATAATTGGCAATTGATCAAAATGTTTCCGTATGGCAGCCGTAGCTTCAAAGCCATCCATAGTCGGCATCTGCAAATCCATAAGAATCATGTCGAATCCCGGCTGATCTTCCGCCTCCAGAACCCGATCCACCGCTTCGCGGCCATCACTGGCGACAGTAACCTGAACACCTTGACTTTGCAGCAACTCTGTCGCTATCTGCTGATTAATCTCATTATCCTCAGCCAGAAGGATTCGCAGGCCGGAAAGCCCGTGATTTTTTTCCTGTAAGGGTTTGATCGTCCCCGGCTCTGCAGCTTTCGGAGCAAACAAACGAAGGGCTACATCCAGCAAGTGCGATGGAGTGACCGGCTTGATCAGCAACCCGTCCAGATTGTACTGCTGCGCCTGGGCGTATATTTCTTCCCGATCAAAGGACGTGACGATGACAATAGCCGGAATGCAGGAGATGTCCAGATCATTTTTGATTCGACGCGCCGCTTCGATTCCATCCATTTTCGGCATCTGCCAATCCATCAATACCAGAGAATACGGATCGTCAGTAGCGTGTACTACCGCATCGATTGCGCTCTGCCCGTCAGCTGCTTCATCCACCCTAAATTTCATGGTTGTCAGGTATTCCGATATTATTTCCCTACCCGCCTGATTGTCGTCGACAACAAGCACTCTGAGTTTATTGAGTGTTTCGGGTACAATGCGGCGTTTTTCTTCATTTATGTCCGACAGTTCGAACCATGCGGTAAAAGTGAAAGTACTACCCACGCCGGGGGTACTGTCAACCAAAATGGTACCGCCCATAATTTCGATCAATCTTTTACTGATGGCAAGACCCAGACCGGTGCCGCCATATTTACGAGTGGTAGATCCATCCGCTTGGGTAAATGCCTGAAACAGTCTTGCTACTTGATCAGAACTCATGCCGATTCCGGTGTCGGAAACCGCGAACTGCAATTCCACTTTTTGGCCCATTCGGCCAATAATTTGTCCATCAATGGTAATGAACCCGCTGGACGTAAATTTCACGGCATTATTGATAAGATTGGTCATAATCTGTGCAAGACGCAACGGATCGCCCACCAATTGCTGCGGAATATCCGGCGCGATGTGATAAAGAAATTCCAGTCCCTTCGCATTCGCCTGCGCATGCGTCAAATTGAAGACGCCATTCATGACTTCATCCAGCACGAAAGAAGTGGAATCAAGCTGTAGTTTGCCAGCTTCAATTTTGGAGAAATCAAGAATTTCGTTGATTATTCCAAGCAAAGAAGTACTTGCATTATGTATTTTATTGACATAGTCATGTTGCTTCGGCGTAAGTTCCGTCTTTAGAGCCAGATAGGACATTCCGATGATGGCATTCATTGGCGTGCGAATTTCATGACTCATATTCGCCAAGAACATCGACTTGGCCTGAGTGGCATCGTCTGCCGTCTGGAGAGCTTGACGAAGTTCTTCTTCTTTTTTCTTCATCTGCGTAACATCTTCTTTGACCGCAACATAGTGTGTGATGGTTCCAGTCAAATTGCGCAGCGGAGTGATGATCGCCTTTTCGTTGAACAGGCCGCCATCTTTGCGTTTGTTAATAAATTCTCCCTGCCAGGAATGTCCAGCGCACAGAGTTTGCCACAGTTCGTCATAAGTTTCCGCATTAGTGTGACCGGACTTCAGAAAGCGAGGATTTTGGCCGATGACTTCAGCATCGGTATAACCTGTCAATTGGCAAAATTTGGGGTTTACATATTCGATGTTTCCCTCAACATCAGTGATCATTACGGAAACTGGACTTTGTTCAATGGCACGGGAAAATTTCTGCAGCGCCAACGTCCGGGCGTTGATTCTTGTTTCCAAATCAGTGGCGGCTTCAGCGATCTGCCGCCGCATGGTTTCATGCGCCAGTGCAAGTTCGTTGATCTCCTGCCAATGAGTGGGGGTAAACTCAAGCGGTGTAAAGTTCAGCTCGCCGATTTGTTCGCTTCCGGCCACCAATTGCTGCAGCGGGTGGCTGATTTTGGCAGTAATTTGGCGTGTCCACAGAAACGAAAACACAAGCGCCAGCAACAGGCCAAACCCGAGAATGCCCAGAGGCACGGTCACGTTGGGACGGAAATCATCCGCCGGTACAAACATACCGATGTAATAGGTGTGCCCACCTAAAGAAAGATTGATGAACCTGGCAATCCAGTCGACACTGCCCACTTGATAAAACAAGTTTTCATTTACATGTTGCCCGCCTGCTCCCCACTGTTCGTAAACTGCTGCAGCAATAGGAATATCGTACACGGTTTTAATTATTTTGCCGGAAAAAGGCGCCTGCTGGTCCCAAACATGCCGGGGCGGTTGCCCCACAATAACGCCAGCCGCATCAAACAAAGCAATAAAACCGCCTGTTCCAACAGTAATGTAACGTGTCATGGCAGAAATATTATTGACGGAAGTATCCATGGAAAGCACATAACGCACCCCATTATTGGCGGAAAATCTGACCGAAGCACTGATTCCGGATTCCGCGTTGCTTAAGAACTGATAGGGAGACGTCCAATAGGCGGCATTAGAGCCCTGCTGCTGTAGCGCACCAATAAATCCAGGTTGAGTACGGCAGTCATAGCCGTTATGTATTGTTTCTTTTCTGAGAAACAAATTATTTTTGTCCCAGTGCGACCATTGCTCAATCCCTGGAGCTATCAGCGGATAGGTAAAGCGGGTACTCCACCCATCACTATTTTTGAACAAAGCGACTTCTCGGGAATCTTCGCGAGCGATGCGAAAAGCGTAATAAGATTGGTTGTGCTTCATCAATGGAGCGGCAAAACGCTGAAAATCCTCCGGTTCATCAGATACAAAATACCCTTGCGAGGCATATTCGCTCAGCAAATCCAGATTGTTTTCTATTTCCCCAAAATAGTCCTGCACTGTGTTCCTAATGCCCTCGGAATTTATCATTAATTCATGCTCGGCCAGTCGGTCGGCGGCAGGTGAAATGATAAAGCGGTACACGACAACAGCAAACACAAGAGTTGCCAGTGAAAACGCAAGAGCAATCTGTTGAAATAGGTCGCTGCGTATCGGACGAACTTTCATCATTCAATCCTTCATTTGTACAATCTTTTTTCAAAGCAGGGATTGTTTTTTACACAGCTTCACAATGCTGAACTTATTCGGTAAATATTTGATGTCCTACGACTTTGCCGCTTCGCTCTGTAACACGGTTCCCATTTCTTCCGCCGTCATCGGATGGTGGAAGAAATACCCCTGGATCGCATCGCAACCTTTCTGAAGCAGATAATCAAATTCCTCCGCCGTTTCCACGCCTTCCGCAATAACGTTTAATTTAAGCTTGTGCGCCAGTTCAATGATGGAGCTGACAATCGCCTCATCTTTTCTATTTTTACCAATGCCTGAAATGAAAGGCTGCGCGATCTTCAACCGATCTACTGACACCGTTTTTATCGTCATGAACGAAGAGTAGTCTGTGCCGAAATCATCAATCGAAATGGCAATATCATTTCGTTTAATCCAGTCAAACAGGGAAACCATCGCATCATCTTTGGTGAATGCAATACTTTCGGTAATTTCAAACTCGATATACTTTGGATTAAAGCCTCCCTGCTCAATACAAGACTTTACCTGCGCTGAAAAAGTCGGCTCGCGAAGTTGCCTGGCCGATAAATTAACCGCCATGGTCAACTGAGAAAACCCTTGCTCATGCCACCGACTTAATTGGGATAACGCTTTATTCATAACCCAATTCCCAATGGGAACGATAAGGCCTGTTTCTTCTGCGATCGGAATAAATTGACTGGGTGGAATCAGTTCTCCTTGATTCATCCGCCAGCGCAATAGTGCTTCAATTCCGCTGATCCTTCGTGTATTTGTATTAATTTGAGGTTGGTAGTACAATTCCATTTCGCCTTTTTCTATCGCACGAAACAGATTGTTGCGAATTCGATTTTTTTCGATCACGTCCTGTTTCATCATTGCCGAAGAAAATCTATAATTATTTTTACCATTTCGCTTTGCATCATACATTGCGATATCCGCATTCTTAATCAAAGTATCGGCCTCGCTGCCATCATCAGGGTAAAAGGATATTCCCATGCTTACCGTAAGAAATGATTCGCGGCCATTGATAAAAAATGGTTTTTCAAAGAGTTGTTTGAATCGCTCAACATGTTTTGCGACAGTCTTCTGGCAGCCGTTTTGATCCAGCTCATCCATCAGCAAAAGAAATTCATCACCACCGATGCGCGCCAAGACATCGCTTTTTCTTATGACGCTTCTCATCCGTGCGGCGACTTCTTCCAACGCCTTATCCCCATGCAGATGCCCGAAAGAGTCGTTGAGCGTTTTAAAATTATCCAAATCAAAGAATACGACCGCCAATGTATCTCCAAACACCGCCGCTTTCGCAATGGCGGCGTTTGCTTTTTCACAAAACTGTCGGCGATTCGGCAAGCCTGTAAGCATATCGAAATTTGCACTGTATATTGCCTGGGTTTCAGCGGCAGTTCGAACTAACACCTCTTGTTGCAGCAACCGGTTGCTGTGTGCGATTTCAGATGTTCGCGCATGAACTTTAGCTTCCAATTCATCATTAGCACTTTTTAACAGTTTTTCGTATCGTTTTTGGTCGGCAATGTCATGCAACAATACGATCAACCCAAGAGTGTCCCCAAATTCATCATACAAGGTTTTGCTGGACAACAAGCACGGTACTGAAAGCATTGGAGTTTGCGTAGTCAAAAGCACTTCGCTCTTTTTTCCTTCAGGCTTTGAAGCAATCAACCGTTCCAGCTCATTGCCCGTGTGATCATCAATAATAATGGATAAATGCTGTCCAATCAGCTCTTTTTCAAGAAACCCCGTCAATTCAAGAAAACTGGCGTTCACTTCTCGAATTACTGTATCAGTCCCCACAAGCAGAACTGGATCGATCATTTTTTGCAAAATGTGGTCCCCTGCCGTATCAAAATTGAGCGACAACAATTTGTATCGTGTGATGGCATAGGATATCCCCACCGTAAAAATTGTTGAAAGTAAAATAGCAATCGGCAATACTGGATAGCCTAGCAATGGCAAATACGTATCAAAAGGAATGGCAAGCACATATACGCTCAGCATTGTTCTGACGATAATCTGCGCCTGCCTTTTGGTCCGGGTGTTTTCAGCCTGTTTGCCCCAACGGTAAATCAACCAGAAGCCCGTCATGACATACGAGGTGTAATAGACAATGAATGCACTCTGCCAAAGAACTTCCTGCGAATAAAGATAAACCCAGCCCCATTCAGAACGCGTCATACTCTCCGGCGACAGGGTTGTATTGTACAGAAAAAAAACCAGTGCGGGAACATGAATAAAGCGTTTAATAGCTGGCTTTGCAAGCCATCCGTTGTAACTTGTAAAATGAATGGCGAACAACAAGAATATACTGTAAAAGGAACACCAGCCTATTGCCGAAAAAACGCGCCAATGCATCGCCTCCTCTGCACTTGACGCACTAAACATAAATGCATAGCCAATTCCCCAAAAGACCAAGGTCCCGCACATTATCAAAAATATGCGGTTGGCGCTTGCATGCCGATTGGCTTGAAAAACACGGATGCCAAGGGCAAGATTTAGGATTGCGGCAGTATAGGCGAGTAACGAAGCGATCATCATGACGACTTGCTCCTTTGGATACAGCAAGACATTTCTTCTGTATTAATGCCTGTTTTTGCAGTGCAAAAACATTATCGGCGTTACGGCAAATAACAATAAATTTTTCTTCGTCAAAAGGCTTGTAATATCGGACTTACAAAACTTCGGCCTCTATGTATTCAACAACACCGCCATTAGGAAAAAAAAGACGTCTGGCAAGAACGTCCAAAGGCTTATGTTTCATCAACGTGAAGAGTTCTCCATGTGCGAGTAATACCATTTGCTCAATAATATTTTCACAGAAGCCGCAACGGGGACAGAGATCAACATTCCAATCAATCCGCCAACATTCCCGC
>DATMYT010000387.1:0-4261 GCA_035560855.1 Negativicutes bacterium
AAGCTTTCCTTTGTTTTTTCTTCATAAGGTTTTAATAGCATGGAGCATAGCGCCGGCGTCAAAGATAACGCAACAAAGGCGGACAACGCCATCGACACGGCAATAGTCAAAGCAAATTGCCGATAGAGAACTCCCACCATACCCCCGATAAAAGCAACCGGAATAAACACGGCTGCCAAAACAAACGCAATGGCAACAACCGGTCCCGACACCTCAGCCATAGCAAGTTTCGTGGCTTCCTTCGGCGTCAGTTTGCTATACCGAATATGATGCTCGACCGCTTCAACAACGACGATTGCATCATCGACAACCAACCCTATCGCCAACACCATGGCGAATAACGTAAGCGTATTGATTGAGAACCCAAGAATTATGAAAGCGCCAAACGTGCCGATCAGCGATACCGGAACGGCCAGCATCGGAATTAAAGTTGCCCGCCAGCTTTGCAGGAAAAAAAAGACGATGACCATGACGAGAAACATCGCTTCAAATAAGGTTTTAACAACCTCAGTCATTGATTCTGCGATAAAGTCCGTATTGTCAAAAATAGATACATATTTCATATCCGGCGGAAAATCCTCCGCCGCCGCGGTGATGACTTTTTTCACGCCGTTGATGGTATCCATGGCATTGGCGTCGCTGGTCAATTGAATCCCGACCGCAACCGCATTCGCGCCATTTTGTTTTGAATTTTGGCTCAGATCTTTCCCGCCATTCTCAATGCGTGCAATATCTTTCAAATAAACAAAGGAGCCATTTGATTGGGCTTTTACGATAATATTTTCAAAATCCGCAATACTCTCCAATCGCCCCCGCACTTTGCCGGTATATTGAAATTCCTGCTTTTTGGGCACCGGCATAGCGCCAATCGTACCGGCCGCCGCCTGCACATTCTGCTCTTTGACGGCCGTGATTACTTCGGTTACCGTTAACCCTAATTCGGCCATGCGATCAGGATTGATCCATATGCGCCGGGAAAACTCCGGCCCCATGATCAGGACACTGCCGACACCATTGACCCTTTTTATGGCGTCCGATAAATAAACCTTTACGTAGTTGGTTAAAAACATACTGTCATAAGTTCCCTTAGGTGAAAAAAAGCTCCACATCAAGGCCATATCAGACGAGGATTTGCTGGTGGTAACGCCAGTCGCAATTACTTCCGCGGGCAGAGAAGCATTCGCCTGGGCTACACTATTCTGTACCTTAACGGCGGCGATATCGCCATCGATTCCCAGGTTAAACACAACCTCCAGTCGGTAAACGCCCGCATCATCCGAGTATGAGCTCATATAGTTCATACCCTGTACCCCGTTAATCTGCTCTTCCAAAACCTGTGCAACCGTCTGATTGACAACATCCGAATTCGCACCGGTATATGTCGCCGCTACCGATACCGTCGGCGGCTGGATTTGCGGATACTGGGCTATGGGGAGATTGAACCCGACAATCGTCCCTATTAATACAATCAGTATGGAAACAACAATGGCAAAAACCGGACGTTTTATAAAAAACTGCGCCACAGCTACTTAAACCTCCTTTAGTCATCAAGCGTTATGCTTGGTCAGTTGACGGCCACGCCCATGGACTTGTCGAGTTTGGCGCGGTAGTTGTTGTAGTTGTACATAGCCTGAAGATAGTTGTTCTTGGCAGTAGTCAGTGCAACCTGCGCATCCAGCACGTCAAGGTTTGTACCCACGCCCGCCAGATAACGAATCACCTTGATCCGATAATCCTCTTCCGCCAAGCCGACAGAGGCGCCACTTGTATGGATGCTTTGTTCATATGACTTTAGGCTCAGGTAATTTGATCGCACGTCCAAGCGGACACTATCCACCATTTGCTTTAGCTGTTCCTGCGCCTTGTTATATCCCTCGACGGCTTTTTTTACGCTGCCTGCCGTCAGTCCCGAGTCCAGAAAGGTCCAGCTGGTAGTGAGATATATCGTCCAATTGTAGTTGTTGCCACCGGGAAACTGGTCATTATACCAGCCGGTCTGGGCAACTGCCGATACTGTGGGCAGGTACCCCGCTTTTGCTATTGTTATGGCTTCCTCAGCGCTTTTGGCGCTGTCGGTATATTGAAAGATTTCCGGCCGTTTCCGTAATGCAGCATCCACACAGGCAGCCAAATCTTGCTCAAATTTTTCATATGTGAGCTCTCCCTTGACGTTGAGCTCGGTAGTTAAAGGCAACCCTACAATATTATTAAGGTTAGCCATCGCCAAGTCATAATTGTTCCGTGCTTCGATGAGGGTCTGTCTAGCTTGCGCCAGAGATACTTCCGAGCGTAACACATCAACTTTGGCAACGATTCCGACCTCAAACTGAACTTTTACGTCTTTGAGATACTGTTCCAATCGTGCTACAGATTCTTCACTAAGCTTGACAGTATCTCGGGCCGCCATAAACTTGAAATAGGCTTCGGTCGAATTGTATTTCAACTGTTGAAGGGCGGCTGCAATGCCCCACTGGTTAGAATTTAATAGCAGCTTGGCCTGACTGATCTGACTTTCCACTTTATTGCCGGACCAGAGCGTCCAGTTCAGCGTCAATGCATTGGAAAACGCATCGTCCATGTAGTTATGGTCGCCACCATAATATTTATCATTGTATTTCTCACCGTGCCACGTCCATGCGTCTTTATGCGTAGCACTGATGGTGGGCCAGCGGTAGGACCTGGCTGCGGTCAGCGATCCTTTGGCGGCTTCAAAATCAAATACGGCGATCTTGCCGGTTGGATTGTTTGTCAGGGCCATCTTGACGGCCTGATCCAACGTCAGTTCCGTTGGCTTTTGAACAACCGGACCCGCCTCGGCAGCAAAGACAGTAAGGGAGGAAAGTAATATGAGCGTCAGTAAAAAGAAAAAACATCCACAAATTTTTAAATTACGGCGTTGTACTCGATTAATCTGAATCAACCCTTTCTCTTGTTCGCGTTTTGTTCAACTGATGATAGTTGCCTATCAGTTCAAAGACAACTGCAATTCTTCCGGAGTGACGACTGTCACCGCTAGCGTTATTCCCTCCTGGACCTTCGTCAATCCTTCAACTACAACCGTATCATTGGACGTTACCCCATCCTGTATCAACCAGAAACTCCCAGCCTTTTGCCCCAACGTCACTGTACGCGGCTCCGCTTTATTATCTGCGCCAACAACAATAACAAACGATTTATCCAATACCTGCTGCACAGCACGCTGTGGAACCAAAATCGCGTCTTTTATCAGCGCACCTTCGATTTTAACTCTGGCAAACATGCCAGGAATCAGAATCCCCTCTGGATTGGCGAATGAAGCTTTTAGCGTCAGGGTTCCACTGTTATTGCTCAACCCTCTGTCCACCTGCGCTATCTGACCGGTTAGCGGATAGACCGATCCATTGCTCAGGGTAATCATGACATTTTTGCCCCAGCCATTGTTGTTAAGGTTTTGTTGAGACGCCTGCCTCAAATTAAGATACTCATTTTCACTCATGCTAAATTGTACAAACACCGACTCAAGAGAACCCACATTGACTAAATTTGTACTCCCCGCCTGAGCGTAAGTTCCAACTCCGACATCGCTAACATCAATGCGTCCATCTATCGGAGAAACAACTAATGTATCATTCAGATCATCCTGAGCTTTTTTTACCAGCGCCCGGTAGGACGACACCAATGCCTCATTCTGCCGTTCAGCCGATTTCTGGGTTGTCACCCGTTGCTCCGCGATTGCCGAGGCGTTATACAGTGCTTGATATCGCTGAGTATCAATCCGTGCATTTTCCAAAGCAACCTCGGCTTGCGCCAACTGCGCCTCTACATTAAGCAATGCGGACTCATATTGACGACTGTCGATTCGAAACAGCGGTTGTCCTTTTTTGACAATATCGCCACCGGAAATCATTTTCCCTACAATATTCCCTGACACTCTCGCCTGAATATGCACTTCATTTTTTCCCTGCACTTGGCCTGCATATTCATTGGCTATTTTTACATCCTGTTGCCGGACCTTCAACGCTTTAACCGGCATGGCTTTTGCTTCCGCCGCGTGTGAGGCCCGGGCAGCCCAGGACATAGAGAAAAGATCCTGACGCATCACCGCCAGCCCGGCAAGAGCTACACAGAAAATGATGCCTCCGTATAATTTTTTTGACAGTTTAATCCTCATTGATTCTTCCTCCTCTTCTTCGTGCACAACTAATTTTCTACACGCACGTAACTGACCCAGGTCAGTTACGTGCGAAAAAAAAGACTCCGTCTGCGACATTTTATCGTGGCG
>DATMYT010000388.1:0-4102 GCA_035560855.1 Negativicutes bacterium
GCAACATCAGAATAGCAAGGGGGATTTGTTAATGAAAAGTCTGCAAACCAAACTCATGACCGCCATCCTGACCATCCTGCTGGTAGCGCTCGGCTCCATGGGAGGGCTCAACTTCTGGAAGGCCAGAGATATTATCACACAAACCATCAGTACAAACATGGTTCACGAAGCGGAAAATTCAGCCTCTGACATTGCCGAGTGGATCGGCGCTCGCAAAATGGAAATCACCATGATGTCGGTAGCTCCGGTAATTCAGAGCAATAATCCAGAAGTTATTCTGCCTTATTTGTCCAACACCGCCAAAGCAAATGCGGTTTATGACGATCTTTCCTATGCCAATTTGGCCGGTGATTTCATCAATTCTCAGGGAATTAAAGGAAATTTTTTAGATAGAGAACACTTCAAACGCGGCATGCAGGGGGAAGCAACTGTTACCGGGCCAGTGGTGTCAAAAGGGACTGGGCACTTGGTGCTGGTGATAGGAGTTCCCGTCAAAGTAAACGGCAACATAACCGGCATGATGTATGGCGCTGTCGATACAGGTACGCTGACCAAAAAGGTTTTGTCTATTAAGATTGGGCAGACCGGTTACGCTTATGTTGTGCAAAATGATGGTCTAACTATCATTCATCCCGATGCGGCAACCGCGATGAAAGCCAATGGCGTAAAAGATGCCAATACACCGCCTGCGTTAATGGCCGCAACCGGACGAATGACCAAAGGGGAAAAAGGGTTAACGCGATATGAGTATTCAGGCGTGGAAAAAATGTTGGCGTTTGCGCCGGTTCCTGATAGCGGCTGGTCTCTGGGTGTAACGGTTCCGACAGCAGAAGTAACGGGAGCCTTGTCCGTACTGACAACAATGTCACTGCTCACCATCGTTGTCGTATTGATTATTACGGCGGTTATTATCGCCTGGTACGCTCGTCGCCTGGTGAAACCGATTCAGGAATTGGAGATCGTTGCCACTCGAATCGCCGACGGGAATATTTCACCAGTCAAATTACTCTTTGATTCTAATGATGAAATTGGACGTCTAGGACATAGCTTTAAAAAAATGACGGAAAACCTGCGTGGCCTCATTCAAAAAATTCGCGGCGCTACCGACCAAGTTGCCGCCGCATCCGAAGAGCTCACCGCCAGCGCCGAGCAATCGGCTCAAGCTTCCAATCAAGTGGCCGGAGCGATCAGCGAAGTAGCTACCGGCGCGGAAAAGCAACTGAAAGCTGTGGATGCAACTACATCCGTGGTGGAAAAGATCTCTACAGGCATTCAACAAATCGCAACAGACGCCAATGCCGTCACCGAAGCTTCCGCCAAATCCTCCAGCATTGCTCAAACTGGTAGTCTGGCTGTGGAGAAAGCGGTTGCACAAATGAACCGAATTGAGGAAACCGTCAATCAATCATCCCGGGTCGTTGCCAAGTTGGGACAGCGTTCCAAAGAAATCGGACAGATCGTGTCTACTATTGCGGGCATTGCCGGACAAACCAACCTACTGGCCCTCAACGCCGCCATCGAAGCCGCCCGGGCAGGAGAACAGGGTCGAGGCTTCGCCGTGGTGGCTGAAGAAGTCCGCAAATTAGCCGAGCAGTCGCAAGACGCCGCCAAACAGATTGCCGGCCTAATCACTGAAATTCAGCAAGATACTGACAGTGCTGTGTCTGCAATGGACAATGGCACGAAAGAAGTCCGCGTCGGAGCAGAAGTTGTAAATGATGCAGGAAATGCATTCCAGGAAATCTATCGTTCCATTGATGAGGTTTCAACGCAAATGAAAGAAATCTCCAATTCGATTCGTGGGATAGCCGATGGCAGTCAGCAGGTTGTCGTCTCTGTCCAGGCGATTGATTCTCTTAGCAAAAATGCGTCCGGACAAGCGCAGACCGTGTCCGCCGCAACCGAAGAGCAATCGGCGACCATGGAAGAAATTGCCGCCTCAAGCCAGGCACTGGCAAAAATGGCGGAGGAACTGACACAAGCCGTCAGCAAGTTCACCGTCTGAAGAATTCTTGATGCTACAGGTATACTGCGCCTGACTATCGAAATATTATAGTTAGGCGCTACTGCCGTCAACAAAGGAGTTCATTGCATGACTGACACAAACCGCTTTGAAACTATGTCCAACCTTCAACTGCTGCAAGATGTACTATCCGAGCAATTCAATCTATTTCTGGTCTTGATCGATGGCAATGCCAACGAGCTGACATTGCCGTCGAAGTTGCCGCTTGCCTGTTACGAAAACGGCTTGAAAGACGCCAAGTGCAGGAATTGTCTTTCTGCCTGCATCACAAAACACTTGGAAGGCTTGTGTGAACCTTCTTTGTATCACTGTCACTTGAATCTGTTTTATACGGTTTTTGCGACCAATATCCAATACGTAAAATCAGTCTATCTGGTAGCCGGTTTCACTGCGGAACCTGAACCGATTACCGCCAATGCCCCGCTGTTTCAGGCCATATTTAATCTACCTATTACTGTAGATAACTCATTCAGCCGAATGCACGACAAAAAAAGCATATCGGTCCCCGGCAATACTTTTGGACTGACACAACAGGAGCTTCATATTCTTTACTATATGGTAAACGGGCTAACCAACCAGGACATCGCCACCAAATTATACATTAGCCTCAACACCGTCAAAACGCACATCGCCCATATTTTCAGCAAACTCAAGGTTTCCAACCGAACGGAAGCCTCCATGTTTGCGCTGGGAAACGGCTTGATGGAGACACTAAAAAATGAAACTCCATGAGACTAAATCGACACCCATTCTTTTTTTTGAACTCAAAAATAATATTGTCGCCATATTATTTATTCTGATTCTCATGACCTGTCTTATCACCATCATCATGTACCAGCTGGTCGACAACAATATCACCAGCATCTTGGATCGGACCCTCGTTGTGGCAAGAACGGAATACAATCAGTTTTATCAGGAAAGCATAGGCTCTTTTTCGCTCTTCAGTCACGATTTGACGCCAAGCGATGTTCAAGCGCTGCAGCAAATTGTCCCTAAATCACCCAAGTACGATTTTTGGCTTTTTGTTGCCGATAATAAAATCATCAACTCCAACGGTCAGCACACATCAACCCTCTCTGCAGAACTTCTGAACATCGCCGCCTTGTGCCGAGAGCAAAAGAAAATGGTGTATTCTTCCGAGTTGTCAACATTAGCGGAGTTGTACCAATTTGACCGCCAACTGGGCCAAAAACAAGCGACTCTACAGCCCGGCCTCCAAATAGATGATTTCGCAAAAGTACCGGTTCTTTACCAAGTGGTGGCCGTGCCGCTTTTTTCCCAAGCCCATCAAATCGAGACCATTATTCTGGTCGGGAAAATATTAAACAACGACAATTCCATCTCGGAAAACATCAACCGGCTAATCCCCGGCACCAACTCCACTATCAGTGTGAGAAACGGCTTGCGTATATCCGGCAATATCAAAAGTTCATCCCATGAAAGCTATGTCGGAAAATTGCAGGAACGGGAGCACATAGACGCCGTGTATGGCGGTACCCGCTATTACGGTCAGATTGTCCTGGAAGATTTAAATGATAAAATAGTATCCGAACCGATTATAAACAGTCGCAAAGAAATTGTCGGCGCTTTAACGGTCGGCTTTCCCTACCGGCAATTTGCCAAGACCAAGGATAACATTACTCTGTCCATTGGGTTAATTGGTTTCGTAAGCTTTTTGGTTGCCCTTGCCACCAACCTGACTTTGTCGCGAAAGGGTTCACGTCCACTCATTCAGTTATCATCATTGAGTGGCGAGATATCCCAAGCGGAAAAAATCAGCGCTGCACATATTGAAAACCTAAAAACCATCAAAGCGGCTGAAATACTGGAAATCCAAGAATTACAGTGTTCTTTTATAAAAATGACTTCAGCTTTATATGAAAAAAACATTGAAAACGATGCCTTTATGGCTGAATTATCCAGCGACAAAGATGAACTACATCACCTGACAACGGAATTGCATCAGGCAAATGTGGAACTGGAGCAACGCGTAAAAAATAGAACGCAGGAATTGCAGACCGCCGTCATGGAACTTACAGAACTGAACAAAATGAAGACTAAGTTTCTATCCAATATGAG
>DATMYT010000389.1:0-2414 GCA_035560855.1 Negativicutes bacterium
GATGAATACCGGACTGAACTCGCCGCCGTAAAAAGGCATGGTGGACATTACAGCCGTTACAGCAAGGGCGGTGCAATTCCGGGATTCCATTTTAAAACCGATGGCACCAGGAAAGCCTTCCTTGATGATGTTAAGCGGCAAACAGCCGAAGAAGCGGCGGACGGCGGAACGAAATACCGCATTGTCGAAACCGGCCAGACGGCCAGCCTGACAGGAATCCCTGCGGCAAAACTAAAAGACCCATCCATCATGGAATGGGCCAAAAAGTATTGGCATGATGTCGGAGTTAAATCCCCGTTTTTTATGCGGTGGTTCGGCAATTGGCGGGTGAACGATCAGACTCTGGTGACGTCAGTATCAGTTAACAGTACCAAGATTCGCCAAGCCGTGATAAAAGCAAGAAAACAATATGGTGAATATATTAACCGGGATACTGGGTTTAATCTTCGTGTGAACGCAACAAGCATAAGTGAAAGTATTGCAAAAGCAAACAATTATAACAATGCCACGACACTATTGGCTTTGCAAAATACTGGGAAAATACTTGAGAATGCTATACTGGTAGATACTGAAATTAACATTAAGCCTACGCAAAATGCACGAAAAGCGAGGATACCTTTTTACCATGTATTTTATTCTGCTATCGAAATTAATGGCAAACCATATTTGGCCAAATCAAAAGTATCTGAATCCTTCGATCCGCAGAGAACAAATTATCGGCCACTATACCATCTTGAAACAATAGAAATAGGATCGCTAGCGCCAAGAGTGACAAGCACTCATAAGGCAACTAGCCATCCTATTTCTGTTGATCTTACTGTAGCAAATCTGATGAATCATGTCAAGCCGGAGCATCAGGTAAATATTTCCGATGTTTCCAAGGTTGTAGACGGGGCTGGAAAGCCCCTGGTAGTTTACCATGGAACGCAGCATGACTTTAGCAGGTTTGACAACCGGCATATTGAAAGCGAAGCCGGATTCTTCTTTACCGATAACCCTAAAAACGCGGGAGAATACGCTGACGGTGTTGGCGGAAGATTGATCCCCGCGTACCTGAATATTAAAAAGCCCTACGAATATACCGCCAAAGAATGGGCTGATGGTGACGGCCTAGACCTGGATAAACTTGCCGCGAGCGGTTACGATGGCGCGGTAATTCGCGGGCAGGATGGTGCCGACACCTGGATAGCTCTTAAACCTGAACAAATTAAATCGGCTACCGGCAACCGTGGAACGTTCGACGAAACCAATCACGACCTGCGCTATAACGTTTCAGGCCTGGTATCCGCCGGCGCCATCGCACCGATCAACGCCGACACGATCAGCAAGGCTTTCCCCGGGGCGACGGTAAAGCAGAACGGCAATTCCTACACGGTAACGCTGAGAAATGGCCGGACAATTACTATCAACTCCAACGCTGAGATTACGCTAAACCGCTCTGCAGCTTCGCGGGCATATGGCCGCAAGCTGTCTGACGATGCCAAGGCGGTCGGATCATTCAAAGCTATTGGCCTGGAGGGTCTTATTGCTTTAAGCAAGGATGCCAACGGGCAAATACTGGATCATGAGGTTTATCACTCCGCCAGGGCGATGGCCTTAACCGATCAAGAGATTGCCGCCATGCAAAAAAAATACGCCAACGAGGAAGAGGAAGCGCTGGCGTATGAACGCTGGAAGGCTAACCAGAATGCACCCGAACGCAAGTCCTTTGTCAGTAAATTGTTCGCCAAAATCAGCCGCTTTTTTGCCAGGGTGCGCGACGCCTTTATTCTTGATGACAAAGCGGTATTTCGGGCGATCCGCGACGGTAGAGTGTGGGACAGGAACAGTACGGAAAAGAGCCGTGAATGGTCTACGTCGGGGCGGCTACAATTGCCGCCGGAGGCAAACCAAACTCACGACTCTTTATCTAAAGATAATATATCACAAACGCCTAACGACATAAAAGCGGAAACTGATTCTTCCGACGTTCATTACCGCGTCCTGAACGCCACCCAAAAACTGGCGGAAAAACTAGGCATGAAGGCTGCAGCCAACGTTGAGGTAGCCCGCAAGAAAGGCGGCCTGAATCCGCTCCGCGCCTTGCTAAATACCCCGCTGCGCCTGGCTAAACATTCGGCTGCAGTTAAGGCAATCGTGCGGGAAGCACTTACCGCCACCACCAAAAACGAGGAGCTGCGCAACGACTTTTCCCACCGGATCGAGAAGGTTGCCGGCTTGCTGAAGTCCGACGCTGATAAAGAGTCTTTCAACGAAATCATGTGGCGCGGCGAGGTTGCCCAAGAGGAATATAGCAATGAGCAGCTTCGGAGTGAAGGCGTGAAGGAAAATGTGATCCGGGCGTACCGGCAGGCCAGGGCGATCTTTAAGCGGGCCTATACGCTGGCCAATGAAGTAAGCCAGGGAATACAGCT
>DATMYT010000390.1:0-3584 GCA_035560855.1 Negativicutes bacterium
CTTTGACAAACATTTTCATTCCTACTTCCTTCTATAATAATAATCGATATATAATTATAGCATTCGTAGCCACCTGATAAAATCCTACTTCACGGGTATGCCGTGTTCCCTTGGTGCTAAAGAATGGAGGCAAATCAATGAATCCCGACCCGATAAAAAAAGTCGCCGCCGTACATGATCTGTCATGCATCGGTCGCTGTTCCCTGACTGTCATCCTCCCCATCCTATCCTGCATGGGCATTCAAGTTTGCCCCCTGCCCACCGCTGTGCTCAGCACCCATCCTGGAGGATTTACCGATGTTTCTTTCTGCGACTTCACCCGTCACATCCCGGACTTTTTGACCCACTGGCGACGGGAAAGCATTGAATTCGACTGCATTTATAGTGGGTTTCTGGCGTCAGAGGAACAGGTCGGAGTGGTTGCCCAATTTATTGATAATTTTTCGTCCAACCGCCCGTTGGTGCTTGTGGACCCGGTCATGGGCGATGATGGGAAACTTTATTCCATCTGCACGGATACCATGATCGAAGGCATCAAGTCCTTAGTGCAAAAAGCCGATGTCATCACCCCAAATTATACGGAAGCCTGTTTTCTCCTAGGTGAATCCTGGCAGCCACTCGTGACGCAGGCCGAGTCGCTCTACCCCTGGCTTGTCCGCTTGTCGGAAATGGGGCCGCCCCGCATCGTTGTCACCGGCGTTCCCCTGCCCGATAACAAAATCGCCAATCTCGGATATGATCGCGACGATAAACAATTCCGGCAGTTCACGAGCGAGTTGATCCCCGCCAAATATCCCGGGACAGGAGATATTTTCGCCAGTGTTCTCTTGGGTAAACTATTGGGAGGGACTTCCCTGCCGGATGCCGTCACCTGCGCCGGAGACTTTGTATCTGCAGCCGTTCGGGAAACTTTCGCCGCCGGTACGCCTCCCCGTGAGGGAATTTTGCTGGAAAAAATGCTGCCGCAACTCTGTTGTAACGGCAATGCAAAAAAATCCATTGGAGGACAATGCAGAGGATGAAAAAACGAAAATTCGAAGTCAAAGATACCGTTACTATTGGCGTTTTAGCCGGTATGTGCGCTATTGCGACAGCACTAAAAATCCCCCTTGGCGTTGGTGCTATGGTACACTTGGGAACCGCATTTATGTTTACCGTAGCCATCACTTTTGGCGGCGTGTACGCAGGATTATCCGCAGCCATCGGGTCTGCTTTTTTTGATCTGTTGATGGGGTTTTCCCCTTATACTCCCTGGTCGTTTATTATCAAAGGTCTCGCCGGACTCATCGCAGGCTTGATTGCCCATGGATTCTGGCCGCAGGAAACCCATGAACGCCACATTTTTCGTGCTGTGTTGGGCTGTGTCGCCGCTGCGGCCTGGACGCTGGGCGGATATATCATCGCCTGGTGGCAGGTAACCGGCAGTCTCGCCGTGGCGCTCTCCAATGCTCCGGCCTCGCTGCTGACATCCGTAGTGGGTCTCATTGTCGCCCTTCTTCTCGCCCCAAAATTGCAAAAAGCACTGAATCGATAAGCAAAATTATCGATAACTATGGTATACTTAAATGATTGTAATTTTCTGAATCCCATCTTTGGGAGGAATGACTTTGGCGATAAAAATTGCCGTGATTGGAGCCAATCCGGCCAACGTTGAAGAAATTAAAAATGTCGTGCTGGAGAGTCTTGACGGCGGTATCGAAATCGAAACCGCCACGATAGATCATTATCGTCACCTGACCGATGCCGACCTGTACGTCTGCTTGGTTAACCGAAAGGAAGAAATGGAAGAGGCCTTCGGTCCTGAAAAGGTCGTTGCCTTGGAATTTATTCCTCCAGTCGAATACTTTCTTATGCTAAGTCGGATTCCCTCTGGCACTAATGTTCTTGTTTTTAACAATAGCTTAGCTGGTACGCGGGTGCTGATGTCGCGCCTGAAACAATATGAGTTGATGCACTTGAACTACGATATTGTTGCCTATGATGAAATGGACCCTGAAACAGTCGCTGCCAAACTTGCAACTGCGGTCTTCATTACGGGCGGCAGTTCTTACGTTGGACCGGGCAAGGATTTGTACAAAAAATTCGGGCCCTATTTGCCAAAAGATGTGACCGTATTGGTTTCTCCTCCACGTATCGCCACTGCGGGATCTATCAGTCGTCTTTGCCATGCATTTTCCCGATTGCAGCACGATACAGTCATGGATGAGTTGGAACGGCTGGCCTCCATCGATTATTTGACCCAGATTCCCAACCGCCGGACCTTCGATGAAGTTCTGTTCAGGGAATGGAACCGAGCCCGTCGTGAAAAATCGATGTTATCGATTGCAATGTTGGATCTTGATTTCTTCAAGCACTTCAATGATCATTACGGACACACGGCAGGCGACGAATGCCTGCAGGCCATTGCCGAGGTTCTGCAAAAATCGTTGCGCCGACCGGCGGATTTTTGTGCGCGTTACGGCGGTGAAGAATTTGCCATGATCCTGCCCAACACCGATACGGACGGTGCCATGAAGGTATTGGAAGCAGTGCGGCAAGCTGTGATGTCGTTATCTATACGGCATGGATTTTTTGCGATTGCCGCCACGATCACCATCAGCGCCGGATGCATATCCGTAGTACCACCCGATGGCAGCCTTGCTTCCGATGCGCTCAATCTGGCGGACAGAGCCCTGTACCAGGCCAAGCTGCAAGGACGAAACCGAGTTGTTTTTCATTCGCTTTGCGGCGTCGGAGAAACCTTGGACTCACTTTATACTACGGCGGACAGCTAATTATAATCAATGTTCAAAATAAAACCACACGTGGGATAACCCGTCTTTTTCTTCCGTTTGGATTTTTCGCGCGTATTTATGGATTAAAAATCCAGACAGCCGAGATTGAGCGCCAAGTTCGGAAAGCAGTTCTTCCCCTGTCGGACGCGTCATCGAAAAATCAGGCGGCGTCCCATTATAGGACACATGCGATACCATGTTGAATTCCTCGAAGCTAACATCCAATTTTACTTTGCCGGCGGCCAGTTTTTCGAGCTCAATGAGTTGCAGCAATTCTTCAACCGTAAATAGCACACGGTGCACTACTTCACGGCGAGCCCCCCAGGCTTCGCCGTTTTCTTCCATAAAGGACGCCAGATGCTCTGGGTATTCGGACAAATCCAACTCGATAACCTGGTGGCTGGCAATGCCAATACGGAACAAAAGTGTCAGCAGAATCGCCGTAATCGACGCCATAGCAATCGGCGATTTAAATAGCTGCGCGATCCATATCGGCCAAGAGTCGCTGATTCCCGGCACTATTTCCACGGCCATGCCAAATGAAAGCGCCAGTCCCAACACAAACATCTTCCGAAAATCCAACATACGGGAAGTGCAGACCTGCATCCCCGCCGGAAAGATAAAGGCAATTTCCACCATCAAAATGACACCAATCACCGGCTTGGGCATAATCGCCAAAAATGTTGCAATCTGCGAAAAAAATGACAGGAGAATTAGCAACGCGCCCACGGCAAAGCCCAGGTAGCGGCTGGTAACCCCGGTGGCGATGGAAAGTCCGACGCTGCCGGGGCTTGTTGTTTGCGGCAATGC
>DATMYT010000391.1:0-4166 GCA_035560855.1 Negativicutes bacterium
CTATACAATAGATTAACAGCGGCTTAAGATTTGTATATGTTGTGTATTATTTGGGCTGTAATTCAAAATTCCACAGCTTATGCGGATCAATCCATTTATTGTTATGTCGCACAGTTCCTGATACCGATCTATGGCTGAGAATCTTTCATATCGCCATGCGGTTAACGCGATCCGATTGCTATATCAACATTCAGGATTTGCTCTGCCGTCACGCACAGTTGGAGAACAAGTGTCCGCCGAGTTTGCGCGAGAAATTACAACTACAAAGATGGCGTCACTTTATGCTCTTGTGGACGAGCAAATCGCTCTCCTACGATTGATATCTTGGTATTTCATCTCAGCAATTCCAAACAGCCCGACAGTTGCACTTTCTTACTATCAAATTGCCGTGCGGCAGATGAAAACGCTCGCTTCCATTCGCCTGCAATGCACTTTTGGTCTTGATACAAGTGCTCGACTTCAGCTCCGACTTCTATATGAAAACGCAGTCCTCTGGACTCGTTTAAGGGTAGATGCTGACGCTTTAAAGAACTTCTCAGAGTCGTCATCTGGAGATAAGGCAAATGCGTTTTGGCATAAGTATCTTTCTAAATCCAAGACTGAACGATTTCTATCTAACGAGTTCTTGGCATCAGGTCATGTTTGGCTGGGTGGTTTAGAAGAGGCGATAACGCAACTAAAAGATATTGTTGGACTGGCTGTACACCCGTCGATGCTTGCTTCATCGTTCGATGCGTCTTACGATTGGAAAGAAATGGGTGACGATCTAATATTGACAAATCCTTGTGATGCATCTCATTTCACCCTATCAATGTCAATACTAGCAACATCGCTGCCGTTCTCGATTAAGCCTGAACCGGTCTACGATTTCGAAGCATCCAGTCTTCTTGGTGGCCCACACGAACTGAAGCCCTATGCGCATCCAACGGAGTCCTGGGATGAGTACAACCTCCAACTTCGAGATATGGTTCCAAAGTTGTTTTTGCTATCTATGCGGTTTTCCAATGAACTTAATATCCAAAAAACTGATGCCGCCACTGGTCAACTGGGCAATCCAACATAACATGGCGCTCAACCGGAGCGCGGTTATAATGCGGTTTTATTTTTCGGCTTTCTGTGCCGCGCCCGGTTAGCTCAACGTTGGGCATCTCAGCAAACATAGCCATGCAACGAGTTCCGAACCTCCGCCTGCCGCAGCGCTTGCCCCACGAAAATGCTGTTCGTTCGTCTGGCGACAATCTGCACAGCTACGAGCCTGAATTCTGGGAATTTCAATACCAGTGCTACCGGTATCTCGAAAGAGTACCAGACGCCGCCCTTGAGGTTCGCTACCTAGACATTCTTCGCAACATGAAAGCACTGATTAGTCGGGACCGAGATGTAATACCGATTCAGAGCTTTCTGAGTTCTTGGTATTGGTTTCGAAAGGAACATCAAACGCGCTTGGAGTTTGCACTGCGTGATGCGGCGCTACCTTTCACGCCACCCTTCAATACTACGTTTGACAATGTGGCATCCGGAGCGCCTGCCCGACCGTCACATCCGAACGCAGGAGACGTATTGTTTCGCTATGACCGAAGGGTTTATATCGAAAGTCTCGCTAACGACGGATCGATTAGGATTCGTCCGGCTTCTGATTTCAAGAAGTTCGAGAACGACAGGGCTCGACAGGATGAGGAGTGTACAAAAAGGGCATTTCTTCCAGGAGCACACACCCGCATTACAACCAGAGATGGACGTAACATGCCAATTGTCGGGGATGTTGAAACATCCGTTTCCATGCCTGATTATTACGTCTTCTGCATGACCTGCGACTGGGATCAAGACCTGTTTGCCGAATTTGAGGGTGCTGATACTTGCGTTGTCATAAAGGGCGTCAAAGAGTTTGCGCAGCGTATTAAACAGGCTGCCGCCCAGCAATTACCCAACTGGTACTTCCATCACAATCCTGTCGAGTACTTCGACCCATATGAACGAGTCAAGAACGAGTATTTTGATGCTGCAATGTCGAAGAATTTTCGGTTTGCGTATCAGCGAGAGTATCGATTTCTATGGTTCCCTCAAAACGGCGAGCTGCCCGATGGTTTTAAATACCTATCCTTGGGGAGTCTCCGCAAATTCGCCGAGATCCACCACTACATTCTAGGCGATGCACCGCAGGGTTGGGCATCAAAAAATCGGACATGATGGAAGTTCCAAATATTCTTGATTCGACAAAGCCCGTTCTTTATGAAACTGGCTACGAGGAATGGCCATATGCTTATGCGGGCTCATGCTTTCCAGTGCGCTGGAAAAACAATTTGTACATAGTGTCAGCTTTTCATTGCTTTGAAAATCATCAGGTTGATCCAGAAACCACCCTATATCCAATACCCACGGATACAAAACAATTTTTTGGTTTTTGTTGCAAATTGCGAGCAAAGGTGAACGAGGCGAATGATCTCAAACACTACGATCAAATGCTTCTTCAAGTATCTGCAGAAATCCATAGCAATGAGCAGTTGAATTCTGTAGCTGCACCAGATTTGAGCAAATCAGATTCAGTAATTTCTTTGTCCAGTAACGAAATTGTAGATGTTTGGCTAAGGGGGTTTTTATCTGAAAATCCCGAGCATGAAGTTGACTATAAGAAAAGAAAAATCAGACAACAAGCATATGTCACCAACGGGTATGTATCTTCAAGAAAAAGTCTATTTGATTATTGTCATATGCTAAAAGTCAAAACTCCTACTCCTGAAGGCA
Organism: Negativicutes bacterium; assembly: GCA_035560855.1. Taxonomy (GTDB): domain Bacteria; phylum Bacillota; class Negativicutes; order UBA1444; family UBA1444; genus UBA1444. The sequence continues at coordinate 2,743 of DATMYT010000391.1, forward strand.
TGTCACCTGATGGCATGAGTGGTAGCGCGGTATATGGCGTAGATCATAATGGTAATGCAAAGCTGGCTGGTACTGTCATTGAATACAACTCTCTTACCAATGAATTTCTAGTTATTGATTCCATTGTTCTGAGTAAGCTGCTGGAAACAGAAAATGCCTAACAATCGCATAAAATCGGACCACAAAAAGCGGAGCGCAGCGTAGCTTTTTGTGGTCCGGTTATGCGTGGCGTTAGGCCTTAATAAAACGGATGAACATTGAATGAATAGGACTATTGATGACTACCTTTCCGAACACAATCGTCTGATTGTATCGGATAGTCCCGATCACTGCCTGAATACATGCAGCAGAGAGTTCGGAAGAGGATTTTACTACCGTGGAATGGGGGACGTTAGATATGAACTTATTTCATCATTGGATCGTGCAAATGCTAGCGCAACCCACATGAAATACTACGGAGAAAAGGCATTTAGATTCCGTGAACAGTGGTATCAACGAGAATTTCGAAAAGTAGCACATAACCATCTTTCGGCTAGCTCGATGCCAAGCACCCGGTTGGAATGGTTGGCGGTCATGCAGCACTATGGTGTACCAACGAGATTAATAGATTTAACCAGGTCTCCTTTCATCGCTCTCTACTTTGCAGTACGTAATTGGCAATCAAACACTGACGCTGTGGTTTGGGCTATAGGTCATGAAAGGCTTCACATGTCGAGCTTTCATCGTCTCCAAGCAGCCAATTTTCCTTACCCTGTTCATGATCCGGATAGCTATGCAAATGAAATGCAGGAATTCCTCAATGATCAAAACTTTTCAGCAGCATTCATGTCCGGAAAGTACGAGGTAGCGATGATCCTCAACCCACATTGGGCCAGTACCCGGCTTGCTGCCCAACAAGGTGCGTTTCTTGTTACAAGTGCGGTAAGTGTCGATAAAACGAAAATGCTGGTTGAATTGATCGAAGATGATTCGTATATGGACCCGCATGAGGCAAAGATATTGAAAGAACAATCCTATGACATATCGATTCGGAAATTGGTAATACCATCTGATCAGAAAAAGGGCATCCTAAAGCAACTACACCGAATGAATATCAGCGCTTCTACTCTATTTCCTGGCATAGAAGGAACTGCCGGAGGAATCACTGAGGTAGGTATCCTTGAGGATTGGGAATCAGCCATGGAAGAAGAACTCTGATGCTCGTTACGTAACCAATTGAATGAAAAAGGCCAAACAAACACATGTATTCGGACATCAAAAAGTGCTGCTCGTTCCTCGCTCTGGAGTCTGTAAGCTAAAGTGTGTAAACGGTCATAGTTTCCTATCATCTGAAAAGGAGAAAACTATGGCCAAAAAGAAAGAGAAGATTCCGGACATCCAAGGTGAGCTGATCGACCAGCTTATCCGTGAAAGTGGCGGACCGC
>DATMYT010000392.1:0-21374 GCA_035560855.1 Negativicutes bacterium
ACGCCGCGCCTGTCGGAGTAACCAATTCCTTATCGATATCCCCGGGATACCAGGGAATCCCATTCAAAAGTTCAGCCGTAGCTGGAGCCGGAATCGGCATGATGCCGTGCGTCGCTTTAACGAAACCCCTGCCGACCCGCAATGGGGAACAATAAATCCGGTCCACACCGAGATAATGGAAACCAAATACAGTCCCAACAATATCAATGATGGCGTCCACCGCGCCGACTTCATGAAAATGCACTTTTTCAATCGGCATACCGTGCACTTTGGCCTCAGCTGCTCCAAGCCGCTGAAAAACCAGACAAGCCTTGTCTTTCACTGCATCGGGCAAGTCAGCCTCCCTGATTAGTTTGAGAATATCGCCGAGTCCCCGATGATGATGCTTCGAAGTCAGGTCCACATCGATATGAGTCGCATGAATGCCGCACTTTTCCACCGGCCCGACTTTCAACACAAACCCTTTAAGGTCTACTTTGTCGATGGTTTCCCTAAGTGCAGCCTCTGGCACACCGGCATCCACCAGCGCACCGAGAAACATATTGCCGCTAATTCCCGAAAAACAGTCCAGATACGCAGCTTTCAAAAAAAATCACCTCAAACGATTGATCATGGCAGCCAAACGCCCTGCGCCAAAACCATTATCAATATTCACTACAGCCACTCCCGCGGCGCAACTGTTCAGCATGGCCAGCAATGCGGACAGGCCTTGAAAGTTAGCACCATAGCCGATACTGGTCGGTACAGCAATAACCGGCTTATTCACCATGCCGCCGACCACACTTGCCAATGCGCCTTCCATTCCGGCAACTACAACAAGAACATTGGCTTGTCGCATCAACGGCCCCTGCGCCAGGAGACGATGGATGCCGGCCACGCCCACATCAAAGACCCTCTCCACCCGATTCCCCATGATTTCCGCCGTTATCGCCGCTTCCTCCGCCACAGGGATATCCCCTGTCCCGGCCGTCATCACCAACACAAAGCGTTCCTCGTCCTTGGGCAACGGATCTCGTTCCAGGATCACCATGCGAGCCCGTTCGTGATAGTATACATCGGGCACTGCGGCTTTTACCGCCGCAAAAATTTCCGGCGTGGCCCGACTGGCCAACACGTTGGAGCTTACCCGCGCCAGTTCCGACATCGCCCGGACGATCTGATCCACGGTTTTCCCTGGGCAGAACACGACTTCCGGGAACCCCTGACGAAGCGCCCGGTGATGATCTATCTTGATGTCATCCATGTCTTCAAAAGGTAGAATCGTCAGTTTTTCCAGGGCTTCGGCCTGACTGACCGCTCCAGTTTTGTACCCATCCAGTATTTCCATGACCGCCTTGCGATCCATGACATCCACTCCATTCTTCGATCCATTATTCTTATTTATTCAGGATGAATCTTTGACATCTTCTTATGTTTCAAGCCAATCTGGAAACGATCAATCAAATAATAGGCCAAGGGTACAATGACCATCGTCAACAGGGTAGATGTAATCAGCCCGCCGATAACCGCTACCGCCATTGGTGCGCGCAATTCAGCGCCTGCGCCGATCCCGAGAGCCAGCGGCATCATCCCCAGAATCATTGCCAGTGTGGTCATCAGTATCGGCCGCAACCGAACTGAACCGGCTTTAATCAACGCTTCCACCACATTTTCGCCTTCATCACGCAGTTGGTTGGCGTAGTCGACCAACAGGATTGCATTTTTAGTCACCAGACCCATCAACATGATGATTCCAATCATCGACATAATATTGATGGTATGCCCGCCGACCAACAACCCCAGTATGGAACCGATAAAGGAAAATGGCAGCGAAAGCATGATGGTCAGCGGATGAATATAGCTCTCGAACTGAGCTGCCAACACCATATAGATTAAGATAATCGCCATAATCAGAGCCTTGACGATTTCGCCGAAAGCATCCGTCATCTGCTTGGCCTGCCCGATAAACTTGTAGGAATAACCAAGCGGCAAATTCAGCGCAGGCATCATCGCATCGACCTTTTGCATCAAGTCGCCGGTGGAAATCCCGACGGCATTGGAGTAAACAATAACCTGACGCTGACGATCTTCCCTATCAATCTGGGTCGGTCCCGAGGAAAGTTTTACCTCAGCCACGTCACCCAAGCGCACAAACGCGCCGGTTTTGGTAGAAACCCGCAGATTGGCCACGTCATTGATATCCCGACGCGACTCAGCCGGCATCTGAACCCGGATATCATAGGAACTGTCACCGACCGAATATTTATTTTTCGTCACAATTCCCAGAAACGCCATCTGAATCACGTTCCCGGTTGAAGTAGCATCAATGCCGACTTCCCCTGCCCGGGCCGGATCAAACTTGATTACAATTTGCGGTTCGTACTGCTCGCTGGAAAAATCGACGTCAGCGGTCCCTGGAACGGCTTTAATATTTTCCGCCAACGTCTGGGCATACTGAGTCAGCTGGGTAAGTTCCGGGCCGCGAATTGCCAGCTGTAAAGGTCTGGCGTCGCCACGACTGGTATTTTGTCCGGTCTGTACAGCGACTTTCAAGCCGGTCGTATTGCGCAAGCGTACCCGCAGATCATCCTGAATCTGGGACATTGTACGTTTTCGATCCGACGAAGAAAGAAGTTTTACACCCATGCTCGCCTTGTATGGCGGCTGTCGACTGCCGCCAATGATCAGGAACGCAGTGTCAACTTCCTTTACAGCCAATATTTCTTTTTCAACCGGAGCCACCAGTTCCTTCATTTTTTCCATAGAGGTTCCGGCAGGCGCTGACATAGCAATACTAAATTCACCGGAATCATAAGTCGGTTGAAATTCAAACCCGACTATCGGCACTAATAGAAAATTGAGAAACAGTGACAAAAGCGCGGCAGCCATCAGTTTTTTCGGACGGAATAATGCCCAGCGTAACCCCTGTTCATAAGCATGGCGCAATCGTTCAAATCCGGCTTCCCACTTATCAAGAACCCGTTCTACCCCTGCACCGAACCAAGACGTTGTTTTCACCGGACGCTCCACTTTTCTCAGCCAATACGCGGACATCGTCGGCACCAGCGTAAAGGCGACGAACAGGGAAAAAGCCACGGCAAACGCTACAGTCAAACCGAATTGCTTGAAAAATTGACCGATAATATCCCCCATCGTTCCGACCGGCACGAACACAGCCAACAACGAAAAGGTTGTCGCGAGTACCGCCAAGGAAATTTCGGTAGTTCCCTCGGCAGCCGCCTCCATAGGAGACGCGCCTTCATCCATGTGACGAACAATATTTTCGATAACCACAATAGCATCATCGATCAAAATACCTACAGCCAAGCTCAAGCCTAATAGCGACATGTTATTCAGCGTGAAATTCATTGATTTCATCAAGAAGAACGTAGCTATAATCGAGGTCGGAATGGCAATGCCAGCAATAATAGTGGCCCGTCCATCCCTCAAGAACAGAAAGGTAATCAGAACCGCCAATAACCCGCCAAAGATCAACGAGACCATTACGTCGTCAACATTATCGCGAATATAAACAGAATTGTCGCGTACCGTTGATACTTTGATATCTGCCGGCAACACGTCTTTTTCCAGTTTCAGCATGGCAGCCTTGACCTTTTCCGCCACGTTGACTGTATTGGTTCCCGACTGCTTCTGCACCGAAACCATTACCGACGGCACACCCTTGGTCCGGGCATACGTTCGTTCTTCGCCCCAGCCATCCATGACCGAAGCCACATCTCCCATACGGATCACTCGGCCCTGTTGATTGGCAACGACCAGTTCCTTGATGTCATCGATGGATTTATACCTTCCGGTAGTCCGAACCGTCATTTCATTACCGTTGGAATTCACCCGTCCACCAGGGGTATTATAGTTCTGGGCATTGACCAGATCATAGATCGGTTGAAGCGGCAGGTTATAAGCTTCCAGTTTGCGCGGGTCCACATAAATAAAAATTTCCCGATCCGCCGCACTATAGATATTAACTTCAGCTACGCCTTCAATTCGCTGCAATTCATCTTTGACAACATCCACCGCTATCTTGCGGATTTCGCCACGTTCCCGGGTGGCTGAGGCCAAACTGAAATTCAAAACAGCCTGCGCTGTAATATCAAACCGCTGAGTAACCGGCTCGTCAATCATTTCAGGCAGCTTTTTTCGCACGCCTGATACCTTCTCACGAACGTCATTGGCCGCCATTTTAGGATTGGTTCCCAGCTCAAACTCCAGCGTCGTCTGCGAAAAACCTTCCCGTGATATGGAAGACAACGTTTTAATACCGGCAACCGAGCTCACCGCGTCTTCGACCGGTTTGGTTATCAAACTTTCCATTTCTTCCGGCGAAGCGCCGGTATAGGTTATAAGAACCGTCACGATCGGCAACTCAATGTCGGGATTTAAATCAATGCCCAGACTGGGATAGGAACTGCCACCAAAAACAACCAGCAACATGACCAGCATGGTCGTGAAAACCGGACGCCGGATAAAGGTTCTGATCATTTACTTACTGGCCTCCCCAGGTTTACCAATCCGGATCGATGCGCCATCCTTAAGTTTATGTTGTCCGGCGACAACGATTTCTTCACCCTCTTTAACGCCATCGAGAACTTCAACCCATCCCCCAGCGGCATTTCCCAATTTCAGGACCTTTTGCACCACCTTGTTGTCAGCGGCCACTACAAATATAGTCTTCTGATCTTCCCGTAATACAAGAGCGCTTTCCGGCACAGCCAGCACTTTTGTCCGAACATGTCCGGCAATCTCCGCCTTGGCGAACATGCCAGCCTTAAGCAATCCCTTAGGATTCGGAATATTGACTTCTGCGGTAAATGTCCGCGCCGGCAAAGTCGCTGCCGGCGACAACCGTGTCAGGGTACCCGTGAATTCCTGGTCTTTGAGCGCATTTACGCGGACAGTAACGGGGATTCCCAGCTTTAGCTCGGATATTTGGGCTTCCCCTACCAACGCCTTGGCCAGTAAACTTGTCACATCAGCTACTGCCACGATGGCAGCGCCCGCTTTTGAAAATGTTCCCGCTTGTACATAACGTTTCACAACAACACCAGTCAAGGGTGAAATAATATTGGCATTCTGCAGCCGCGTTTGCAGCAGCAAAAGGTTCCCCTCCGCCGCATGAACGCCGCCCTGCGCCAGATCCCGCTGGGTCCGTGCGCTATCTAGCGATTGCAATGAAACCGCATTTTGCTTGGATAGAGTATCCATACGCCGGAAATTCAGCTCATTCTGTTCCAACGTCGCCTTGGCCTGCAAAACTTGTCCCTCGGCCTGCATCACCTGTGCCGCCAATTCATTGGTATCCAGCCGGGCCAGGATCATTCCCGCCTGGACCAGGTCGCCTTCCTCTACCAGCAACTGATCAATTCGCCCATCAGCTTTGGCTGATACATCCGTACTCCACACAGCTTCCAGATTAGCGGAAAAGCTGAAAGTCGGCACCAAATCCCGTCGTTCCAGCATCGCCGTCTCAACTGTCACCGTACGCCCGGCTAAAGCCCGTGCGGCCCGTTCTTTGCTGATGGCCAGATTGGCATAAATTTTATAGGCAATGAGCAAAACCAACAGTACGCCGACTACGATACCAATTGTCTTCCATTTGTTTTGGGGTGCTTTCAAACTGCCAGGAAACTTCAAGATCATTCATTCCTCTTTTCACAACATTTACTGCAATTATTATCACACCGCTCACATTGTCGTATAAATGCCAACTGAGTTATATTCTATCCTACTCAGAGAATGACCTGCAACGATTCCTTTACCGATTTAACAGAAATATCATTTCGCAGCACAGCACCACCGATTCCATCCAGCAGTACCCAGCGCAGCTTTCCAGTCTCCCGTTTTTTGTCAGTCTCCATGAAACCGAGCAATTCAGATGGCCTGAGTCCCGGCGCACGCACCGGCAAGCCGTAAACTGCCAGCAAGGACCGTACTTCATCAACCGTTCCACTTGGAAGCAGCTCCTCCATCTCGCTCAGACGAGTGGCCACCAACATCCCCAGAGCCACGCCTTCGCCATGGGTAAAGCGTTCATACCCTCCGGCCGCTTCGATCGCATGCCCGCCAGTGTGCCCGAAATTCAAAAACATCCGTTCTCCGACATCCTGCTCGTCCCGCTCCACAACATCGGCCTTCATTCGGCAGCATCGCGCAATAATCCGTTCCAAATACTGAGGCGTCCGGCTCATGACAGCCAAAGCATCCGTACTCAAATCCGCAAAAAAGTTTTTGTCCGCAATCAAACCGTATTTGATGACCTCCGCCATCCCCGAGGCGAATTCTCTGTCCGGCAAAGACACCAGCGTCTGTGGATCGATCAACACTCCAAGCGGCTGATAAAAAGCACCGATCAGGTTTTTGCCAAGCGTGTGATTCACCGCAACCTTGCCGCCAACGCTCGAATCCACCTGCGAAAGCAATGTTGTCGGAATTTGCAGGAACGGTACGCCCCGCAGGTAAGTAGCCGCCACAAAGCCGGTCAAATCGCCGACCACGCCGCCCCCGAGCGCTACGATTGCACTATTACGGTCCAACCCGGCCCGAATCGCCGCCTCATAGAGCTGATCAGCCATTCGCAAAGATTTCGACGGCTCGCCCGGAGGTATGAGCGCCATGGCAGGTAAAAAACCGGCAAGCTTTAAACTTTCCAGCACTGCCGCGCCAAAAAGCGCGGAGGTATTTTCATCCGCCACCACCAGGACTTGAGGCGGAAGCGAAAATTCAGCCATCCATTGACCTACGGCTGCCAATCCGCCAGATTGAACGATTATCTCATAGCTTCTTGCGCCCAGATTCACACGAATTTTTTCCATTAGTCCAGCCCTCCTCCCGCAGAATCCGCAGAATCATCGCCGCTGTTTCCGTCACCGATTTTCCATCTGTCTCTACCCAAATATCCGCTTGACGGTATTGCGGCATGCGTGCCGTCAATAAATCCCGAATCGCTTGCAACCGATCCGGTCGGTTCAATAACGGACGCAGTGTATCGCCCTCCGTGCGAGCCACGATTTCCTGCTCGGACGCCGACAGACACACCAATATCCCTGATTCTTTGAGCCGGTCGATATTCTCCTGACGAAGCACTACGCCGCCGCCGGTTGCCACTACCCTCTGCGAAAGCGCAGCCACTCGCGCCGCAGTTTCCGTCTCCCGGTCACGAAACGCCGTCTCTCCATTCAGCTTGAAATAATCGGCGATCGTCATCCCGATCGCCTGCTCAACTTCCTGATCCAAATCGACAAACTGCCAGCCAAGCTCTTGCGCCACCATCTTGCCGACACACGTTTTACCGGTCCCCATGAAGCCTATCAGAACAATATTCTTCATCCTGATTTACCCAAGTTTCTCCCGATAGTTAGCCACCGCGCTCAGCAGTTCTCCTACCGAATCGCTGCCGAACTTATCCAGCAGTTCCGTGCATAAAACAATGCATAGCATGGCTTCGCCCACATAGGCCGCCGCGCCTACGGCGCAAACATCACTCCGTTCGCTGTTCGCTTCCACGGACTTACGCGTAAGAATGTCAACAGTCGAAAGCGGGCGAGTCAACGTCGGAATGGGTTTCATCACAGCGCGAAGCACAATTGTCTCGCCGTTGGACATCCCGCCTTCGATTCCGCCGGCCCGATTGGTCGCCCGATAATAGCCGCGCTCCTCACTATAAAAAATCTCATCATGGATTTTGCTGCCAGGCAGCACGCCGCAAGCAAATCCCGCGCCGAACTCCACGCCTTTGATGGCAGGGATTGAAACCAGCGCGGCGGCAATCTTGCCATCAAGCCGCCGGTCCCACTGAATATGACTGCCGAGGCCCGGCATCACTCCCGTCGCCGTTACTTCGAAGCAACCGCCCAGAGTGTCTCCCGCCGCCTTGGCCGCCGCAATCAATGCTTCCTGCTCGGCAACATCCTCAGCGCCTCCAATGGAAACCACCCGTGATTGCACGTGGATTCCGCATCTTTCCAGCAACTGCCGACATACAGCCCCCACCGCCACCCGACTGGCAGTCTCCCGGGCGCTGGCCCGTTCCAGTATGTCCCGCACATCCTCGCGATCATATTTTTGACATCCGGTCAAATCAGCATGCCCCGGCCGCGGCGCAGTAACCACCGGACCCACTTTCTCGCCGAACGCCGACATCTTCGTTTCCCAGTTCACCCAATCCGCATTGGTGATTCGAAGTGTAAGCGGACTGCCCAACGTTTCACCAAACCTGATCCCGGATAAAAAATCTGCGTGATCCCGCTCAATTTTCATCCTGCCGCCACGGCCAAAGCCTTCCTGGCGGCGAGCCATTTCCTGATTCACTCGAATCCCGTCGATTCGCAGTCCGGCCGGCAAACCTTCCAGAATTGCCGTCAAGCAAGGGCCATGGGACTCACCAGCCGTCAAAAATCTCAACATAACCAAACCCTCCATCCTTCCTTACTACTTCAAAAACATTCTTATACCAAAAGCAGGCCTCGAAGGCCTGCCGCTAAAATTCAAGTCGTTACCGCACCTGCGGCCCCGGCGCTGCAACGGATGCTGCAGGACGCGGGGAAATACCATAACAAAAAATCTGCAAATTAAGCCGCGTGGCAAGGATATTCTGCTTCTGTTGAATCAAAAACGCCGCCGGAGCACTAAACCGGGCGCCATCCTCCAATTTCTTCAAAAAAGACATCGTAGCGGCAAAAGAGCCCTCAACAGACACCTCTATCGGCAGCTCACGGTATCCTAGCCGATCAGTTACAACAGAAGGTTTCACATTCGTCAGCTTGACGCCGGAGGCTTGGGCATCTTTTTCAAGTTGCGCCAAAAAAGCAGACACATTTAGCGAGTCGGGCAACGCCGTTTCCGCACGCCCCAACGCCTGCTGCAATTCCGTCAGGTATTGCTCCGCATCTTGATGAGCCAAAACGAAATTCTCCACCAAGGCCACTTTTTGTTGCTCCTGTTTTAGTTGCCGCGTCCGTTCGGCAATTCGCGTTTTCTGTGGCTGCAAAGCGATGGAAGCTACAAAAAGTCCCATTGCCAGAACAAAAACCAGATACAATGCAGCCAGATACTTCGGCGATACTTTTTTGATGAGAAACAATAATCGCTTATTATCCATGATTATTGCCCCTGACCTTCGCGGTAATCTCGAATTTGGTGAGGGAATCCCTCTCAGACTGTTCTGCCTTCAGCAATATTGGTTCAGTAAGTGTTTTATCCTGTTCGATTTTTGCCAGAAAAGAAACCAACTCCGGATAGTTCATGGCGTTGCCCTTTATCTGCAGAACCCCTTGTTGGGCGCTGCCGATCTCGGTCAACCAAACATTGCGCGGCATGAAAGTTCCCAAGTGGGTCATCGTTGCATGCCAGGAATATCGACCGTTACTAAGCTGCAGCAAAATTTTTTCCCGTGCCTGCACCGCCGCCTGGCGAGTTTGAGCGATTCGCATCTGCTGCTCGGACATCGTCAACGTATCATACCGGCTGCGAACCTGCGTGAGTTGCTCGCCCAACTCCCAATATCGGTATTCACCAAAGCCGTATAAAACAGCAATAACTAACAATGCGCTCATAATCGGCAACATCAGTAGCCGCCCATAATGCCATCGGGCAGGACGCTGCGCAATCGGCAGCAAATTGATCCAAATCTTCATTCTTCGACTCCCCGCAGGGCCAAACCGACAGCTACCGCCATTTGCGGACCGACGCAATGCAGATATTGTTTGTTAAATGAATTCGCGCTCTCCATACCACACAGTGGATCATGCAGAATCACCGGCAATTCCAAGATTGTCGCTAATTTTGCCGACAGGTTTTCGATCTTGGCGCCTCCACCGGTAATAAACACAGTGGAAATGCTTACATTTTGATTCTGCACCTGGTAATACTCCAGTGTGCGCCGAACTTCACCCGCCAGCTCGCCTACAATCCGGTCGATTTCCCCGGCCATTTCAGCCTGCCCTGCTCCAGTCGCCATACCCACCATCGCGGGTTCTGCCAACCGGTTGCCACCGATAGGAATATTACGAGTAAAAACCGGACTATGTTTTTGAAACAACGTCACCTGGGAAACGCCTGCTCCGCTGTCGATCAGCATGCAATCCGCCGTATCCGGCAAAGTCCGCTGGATCGCCAAGGGTTCAATGTCAATGGACGCCAGTTGCAATCCGGCTTTGGTCATCACGCCGGAAAGAGTGTCGACCACATCTTTCGGCGCCGCAACCAATAACACCCGAACCTCTACTTCCGTAGCTCCCGGCCCCACAACCCAAAAGTCAAAATATAATTGATCCGGCGAATATGGAACATATTTCTCCAAATCCCAATGAATCGCCTGTCGCATTTCTTGTTCCGGCATCCGTGGAAATACCACTTCACGAATGAATAAAGAACGTCCGCCAAGAGCTGTTGCAAACTGGCAACCGGCAAAGCCGTTTTTTGCAGCCATTCGCCGCAACACATCCGCCATCAGGGTTTCATTGGCAATCGTTTCCTCCTCAATGGCGTGCTCAGGAACATCCACAATCGCCATCCGCTTTAGGAAAGGTTTGCCGCTTCGTAGTACAACATCCGCCATCTTGATCGAACCACTGCCGATATCAAGCCCTATAGCCTCTTGCCGCCGTCCGGCGAGTTTTTTCAACAGGCTCGGCGCAACCATCAAGCTTCTTTGGGTGGTTCTTGATGCCGCGGCGTACTATTCACGATTTTGATGGCATGCGTAATCGCACTGACAATATCGATCGTAAATTGTTGTTCCAGCGCCTTAATCTTAGTATAAATCTGGCCACGATCCGTTACGACATAACGTGGAGGCAGAAAATTCATCGCCAGCGCTGCAATATCGTACCGGCATTTCTCACACCGACAAATTCCCGGATGGGAATCCAGCACATCATCCAATCTCTGCCACATTAAAATTTCCATGTAATTTTGCAGCTCCATCGCTATCAAACCTCCTTCAATTGTCCCAGGAAAGAATCTTCAACTCCGTAAACGCACCCTCAGGTGTCGGTTCAATCGCAATCGAGAGCAGCACCGACGCACTTCGTCTGGCAGTCCCGGCATTTCCAGCCGAACGTACCCGCAGCGCAGTCCCTTCCATACTCGTCACGATCTGATAGCTTCCCCTAAAGGAATCACGGTTCACAATCTCCGCCAACCCATTGGGGTTTCCATTTTTATATAATACCACAAGAGCTCGTCGGAGTCCTGCTTCCGCAATACACTGCGCAGCAATTCCGTCACGAAAATTTATCGTAGAATCATTTTCGGTTTTCATTAGACGCGCGAGTACGCCGCCCAGACAGAGCAATATCGACAAAGACACCAGCGCCGCTACTGCAGCCGCGCCTCGATTTCTTTTCAAGCTATTTTTTCCTCCCGCCGCGCTTGTATTTCAACGCAGGCTTAATCTGGAATATTAACGCAAGTAACGCTGGTCTGGACCGTATCGGAAACACTTGTTTGCGGATCCGTAATTGTCAGTGAAATAACGACCAACCGCGGCGGCTGGAACTGAAATGATAAATCTGCAACCACGTTTTGCGTCAGTGGACTCGGCTCCCCCGGCTGATTGATGCGATAAAGAGTTTTCGCATTGATTCCCGAGGGTGAGCCCTGCTGAAACACCAAGTGTTGCTTTTTTCCGGCGGAATCAACCTTTGTAAAGCGAATATCTGATGCAGGCTGCTCCGGCAACGGCCAGGAAATCGAAGAGGCAAAGCGCAATTCACGGATCATCGCCTCCATCGACATTCGCGCCGTCTGATGAATAACCATTCGGGAAACCGAATTTTCCCAGGATAAAAAAGAAGTAAACAAGAGCGGGACTAATGCCTGTAGCAACACTGCCGTCAGCATCAGCCCAATCAACAGTTCAATCAGTGTGAACCCGCCTTGTCGCGTCTTTTTCATCGCAGTCCCTCCATCGAAGTATCTACGACAAAATATGTCAGCAGTACCATCTGACGAAGCTGAGTATTTTCCCGCCAACTGACGCGCACTTCGGCTTCCACTAAATTTCCATTGGGATCAAGCTCCGGGCGCGTATGCAGATTGATCGCGCGTTCAAACTGCACTCCATCTTTCTCCAGCCATTCGGTGTCCGCCGCGTCCGCCAGATTCTCTACCGTCCATTCCTCACTCCCAAAATGACGTAGGCGCTCCATCCCATCCTGGGCAAAATAGGCGGCAGTTTCTTGCTGGTTCAAAGCTTTCCCGGCTTGGCTAACCTGAATAAATAGCCCGACGACCGCCATAAGCCCCACACAGAGAATGAAGGAAGCAATCAGCACATCAACCAATAGGACTCCCCGATTCCATCTCGTCCTCATTCGCCCGCCTCCCAGGTCGCCACTTCGCTGATTCGCACTCGTCCTGTCACCGCAGCAATAATCACAAACCGGGTTTTCTTCAGCCGCAGGCTTTTTAAAGCGATCGTCTGGGCATTCGACGGATTACCGTTTGAATTAAATGATATTTTCAATGGATTATTGGCCAGTTGAACCGATGCGGGAAACTGAACCCGTTTTTTGTTTTTCGCCGCTGCCGTGACTAGATACCCAGCACCGCTCCCTTTATCAAAAGTCAGCAAATAAAAAGCGCCGCCGGCGCTGGAAGGCGAGTTCACCGACACCTGCTGCATCCAGCGAAGGTCGGCTGCCAATTCCAGCGCCGCGGCGGACAATTCATACTCGGCCAGGTTGTCGCCCAGCCTCAAGATGCCCAATACACAGATCATCGAGATCATTGCCGTCACGACCAGCAGTTCCAGAAGGCTGAAACCGCTTCGTCCCACCTGCAAACAAACCACCTCAGGTCAAAAAACCAAAATACCAGCCCAAAATTTTTCTGCCGTATAACAGCGCAATCCATGCGCCAATCGCGATAAACGGCCCGAACGGAATGAAGTCCTTGCGTCCGCGCAGTCCGGAAGCGAGTAGCAGCAGGCTAATCACCCCGCCAAGCACAAATCCGATGAACAGACCCAGCAATATTCCCGGCCAGCCCAGCCAAAATCCCAGCGCGGCGGCGAACTTCACATCGCCGCCGCCCATGCCGCCCCGGCTGAGAATCGCCAGTAGCAACAGCAGGCCGCCACCCGCTCCGGCTCCAATCAACATGTTGACAATACCCACCGCTCCGGTCCATAGCTGCAACCCCAGGCCACAGACCGCCAACAGAGCCAACATACCATCCAAAATGATCTGGTGATCAAGATCAATGAAAGTAATCGCAACCATGAACCCCAAAAAAACCAACCCCGCCAGTAGCCCCGGCGTCAATCCGTAGTGAAGGTAAGTTGCTAAAAACAACCCGCCACTCAGTAGTTCCACGACTGGATACCGTGGCGAAATCTTCTCCCCGCAGGCGCGGCATTTACCCCGTAAAAAAAGCCAGCTCAGGACCGGAACCAAGTCCCGAACCCCGAGCGCAGTACTGCAAGCCGGGCAATGCGAGCCCGGCCGGATAATCGATTCTTCACGCGGCAATCGCCAAATACAGACATTGAGAAACGAACCGATAATAAGGCCAAAGATGAACATAAAAGCCTGTATCAACACTTCATCCATGCATTATATTTTTCGGGCTTCACTCACAAAATCCTGCCGGGAGGAGAAAGTTTTTCACTTGATTGTAAATGAATTCTTTGCTGCACACTGTTGCAGAAGTAGTATTTTGTAAGCAATCGATAAATTAACAACAACCTCTCCCGGCGACCAACAAACTCCCAACTGTTCTTCCAGCATACGTTTACGGTAACGTATTGTCTGTCGGTGAACATTTTTTCGAGCAGCCATTGATTCTACCGTTTCTCCTGACAATAAGTCCCGCAATGTTTCCAGCAAAACTTCTCGCCGTTCCAAGTGTTGCATATTCAATAGCGAGCCCAATTGTTCATCCACAAATCGTTTTGCTTCAGGATTGTTCACATTTTGAAGCAACAAGCGCATCCAGCCCAATTCATACCAATTAAAGATTTCCGCCGTAGGATTCTGGATCATCCCAAACTCAAGAGCAGCCTGCGCCTGGTCATACAGAACGGGAATCTGCACCCCTTCGTATGCCTGATAGGATACACCCAAACGTCCCAGCCCAAAATAGTCAAACTTTTTCAGCATCTTCCAGAGTTCCAGAGCCTTCGTCTGAGAATCTTTGAGTGTCACGGCGCCTTGTTTGCAATAACACGGCAACAATACCGCGACGTTTTTCTGTGTCTCCCACACAATACCCCGGGAAACGGTTTTGAGACTGTCCACCACAATATTCCATTCCGGTTGCTGTACTCCATTTTCAGAAGCGCCATTTTCACCATAAATCTTTTGTATCACGACACAAACGAAGGGACCAGTCAGATCAATTCTCACTCGATTTGCCGCGTCATACATAGCTTCGCCGCAGAGACGCCGACTGATGATGTCATTCATCAACTCGTTGCATCTACGACGGTCGGCCCCTTTCTGTTCTTCTGTCAGCAATCGCATTTTGGCAGTCACATCAACCCCTACACATAGCCATCCCGACTCGCCTGTTAACGGGTTGGCCCCGCGGCGAATGGTCCAGTCAACCCAGGCCCGTTTGCCTGAATATAATTTGTGCTCGAAAATATCTCGCGTTCCATCTTTCCCGTGCGACCAGAAATTCTCGTACCCTTCCCACAAATTTCGCCCGGTTGAGTCCATTTCCGGCACGATTGTCTTTCCCACCACCTGCCCAAGTATCTTTTCGGCAGGAAAGCCAAAAAATTGCAAACCGTATTCATTGATAAACCCGATCTTCGCCGCCGAATTGACTGCCATAACAATTACTTGTGTTTCTTCCACCAACTCGCGATAACGCATTCCAGCATGCGCTTCCTCTTCGGCCCGCTTCAAGTTGCTAATGTCACGGCCGGTAATTGCAACACCAATAATTTGGCGGCAATCATTCATGATCGGCTGATATTTTACGGAGTAGTATTTCTTGTCATGGTTCTCATCGCCGATATACTTCTCGATGAAGTTGGTCTTCCCTTTCAGTGCCTGATCGATGCTACGCTTGATTTTTTGTTTGTCAGGTGTTTTGGCGTGAACGTCCAGTAAATTGGCGTGCAAAGAAACTTTCGCGCCGTAACGCTCTTGTAGGAGTCGAGCATAGGTTTGATTGAATGTTAGGTAACGATACGAGCGATCAATTACACAATACGGGATCTCAAGTCCATCTAGAATACCTCGCAATAATTCCTCCTGATGAAGGATCGTTTCTTCCGCTCTTTTTTTGTCCGTTATATCAATTCCAAATGCGAGCAAGCCAACAATTTCTTCATGATCAAGAACCGCATTGCTTTGCCATAAAATATGGCGTATTTCGCCTTGTTTCGTAAGGATTTTGCTCTCATAGTGTTTGCAAAAATCCGGTTCGGTAACCGATCGGAGATACTCCCTTGCCCTCGCTTGCTCAGTTGGCGGCAGCAGGAAATCAAACCAAACTTTCCCCAAAACATCTTCCCGCTTGTAGCCGGTAATCCGCTCTGCGGCCATGTTAAAAGTCTTGATACGACCCTCCATGTCAACAGTGGTGATAATAGCATTGGCGGTATCGAGCAATTTTTCCGCATATTCTTGTGCATCGCGACATTCTTCTTCAATTTCCACGCTTACGGTTATATCCCTGACAATGCTTAAAATCAGCTCTCCCTCTTGCGTTCGGATTTTCCGCGTACTTACTTCCACTGGGAAAACAGTTCCATTCCGGCGCAAGTGAGTTGTGCGAAATAAAGCGCCACTGTCTTTAGCTTTTTCCAGCTGCGCAGCAATCTCCGCCACTGTTTCCGGTGCGCGTAAATCACGAATATGCATGCGCTTCAATTCGCCTGGCGTATACCCATAAACAGAAACTGCCGTCTGATTGGCATAACAAATTGAGCCATCAAATTTCACGCCCAAAATAATATCGCGGGCCTGTTCCGTTATATCTCGAAAAAAGGCTGTCTCTCCAGCGAATATTTCTGAGTCCCAGCGTTTCGAGTCCATGGCATCCTCCTCCTCCTTTCCATGAGAAGTTGCACCTCGTTCACGCAGGCTTCATGGCGCGAACGGCTATATTTCATTCCTTTTTTACATTTTCAGTCGCTACAGAATATCAGTGCCGTTGCTGCCGCTTCCGACAAGGGAGGGCTCAGCAAATAACCTTGGCAATAGTCGCAACCCTTACTTTTCAAAAAAGCCAATTGTTCCTCTGTTTCCACGCCTTCGGCAATCACATCATATCCGAGCAGCGCCGACATTTGAAGCAATGATTCCAAAAGCAACTTCTTGCTTTTTCCGTCCTCCATTATTCCATCCACCATGAACTTGTCAATTTTGAGAGTAGTGATGGGCATTTGTGTCAAATGCGTGAAAGAGGAGTATCCTGTGCCGAAATCATCCAACGAAATAGAAACGCCAATATCCCGCAAATCCTGAAGATAGCCGATTCTAGTTTCTGCATCCGTCATCAAGATACTTTCCGTAACTTCCAAGTTTAAGTTTTCTGCCGGTAAACCAGTCTCACGCAGCGTTCTCTTAACCATATCCACGAAACTGGGCATTGCCAACTGGCGCATCGAGACATTGACCGCCACGCTGCTGAAACTGCCCTGCATTTTTTGCAGATTCGCTAAAAACAAGCACGCTTCACGCAGCACCCATTCGCCGATAGGAATAATTAAGTTGGTTTCTTCGGCAACCGGAATAAATTCCGTTGGTGAAACCATTCCGATTCGTGGGCTTGTCCAACGCAATAACGCTTCATAGCCGGCAACATTTTTACCGGATTTTCGAATATCAAAAATTGGCTGGAACACCAGATAGAATTCATTGCCTGCCAACGCGTTGTTAAGAGCCTTCTTTATTGCGTAGCGGCGACCAACCTTTTCCTGCAGCGCTGTTTCATATTGTTTATAGCACCATTTGCCTTTCTCTTTGGCATGATGCATTGCCAAATATGCTCTTTGGACCTGCAGCTCCAACTCGGACTCCTGTTCGGCAAACACGGACAGTCCGGCGCTTAGTTGGATAAAGAAAGCACCCATCGACGTTTCCAGACAGATCACTTCCATCGAGTTATAGGCCCGAATTGCTTCGGCCAAGCCCTCGCTACCGGCGAAAAACAAAACAAACTCATCTCCAACAAATCGAGCAAGCACAGCAGCTTCGCCAAAATTTTCCCGCAGGTAGGTTGCCATAGCAGTCAGGCATTGATCGCCGCCCTCATGCCCATTAGCATCATTGATGATTTTAAAATCATCAATGTCAATCAGAAGCAGTGCACCGCCCTTTCCTGTCTCCAGCGACAGCTCAACGGCTTCGGCAAAGCCGCGGTGATTGTAAAGGCCGGTAAGTTCATCATGGATCGCAAGAAAGTGATCTTCCCTGGCTCGCCGCAATTCTTCCGAAACATCTCGGATCGTCATCACAAATAACTTGCGCCCCCGATAATGGACCACCGTTGCGGAACGCTCCACATCCAGTACCTTGGAACTACTGTGATTCAATTTTCGCCGCTGCATGGGTAACCTGCCGTTTTGCTGCAACCTATCCAAATCATCTCCGATATTTTTGGCCGTGTCAACAATCAGATCGAACAAATTGAGCTTATCCTGTCGCTGCAGATCGTACCCACTCAGTTCTACGAAACGGGAATTGGTTTCCATCACGTCCCCCGTGTCCAGATCACACAAGAGCACTGCCTCCGGCGCCTGTTCCAAAACCGCCCGATACCGCGCTTCGTTTTCGATAAGTGCTTCTTCCACCAACTTGCGTTCGGTAACATCTTGAATAACTCCTATGATTTTTACCGGATTTCCCGCTTGATTTCTTTCGATCTCCGCAATGGAATGTATTGTTCTTTCCAGACCCGTGTTTTCTTGCGTGATTTTGAATTCCAAATCATAGGTTTTATCGCGCTCCACTAATAAATTCAGCGCCCGATCCAAACGTTGACGATCTTCCTTGCAAACCCTCTTCTGAGCCGACTTAAAGGAAATATAGGGCGTCTCCAGTTCAATGCCGTAAATCCTGAGTACTTCCGCCGATACCCACGCCTGGTCACTTCCAATTGCGACTTCCCAATTCCCGACATGTGCTATCGCCTGGGCGCGATTAAGTTTGTCTTCACTGGCCTTCAAAATGCTCTGTGTTTTCTCCAGTTCCTCAAGCTGTGCTGTCAATTCTTCCTGAGCAACCAGCAGGTCGGACGTTCTTTCGGCTACCCGAAGTTCAAGCGCATCGTTTATGGTCATGAGGTTGTGATTTAATGACATGATCTCTTCATTCATAGAAGCGATTTCTTCATTTTGCGCCGTCAATTCTTCGTTCGCAGCTTCTATTTCCTGTGTCCGTTCCTCTACTCTGCATTCCAGGCTTTCATTGGCCGCCTTAAGGGCATGCTCCGCTTGCTTGCGTTCAATCGCCATTGAGACCTGCGCCGCGATAATGGAAAGCAACTCGACATCTTCCGCCTGGAAATGCAGAAAATCGTCGTCAACAAATATAGTAATCGCTCCGAAACTTTTTCCCTGCCCATCCCGCAAAGGAGCCCCAAGACATTCAAAAACAGGCGCCATATATAAATCGACTGCACCCGTTTCCCGCAGTTTGGTGAACAATCCCGACGTCATATGAACCGGCTGGCCCATACGCATAAAATATTCCGTCAAGCCTTTTCCAATCGGTCTTTCAATCGGAACGCTGTTCGTCTCATCCACACAATACGGTCGTATAACCAGACCGGATTTTTCATCCAGAAATGAAATATAAAAATTTTCCGCCGGTAGAACACGTCGGATCAATCGATGAACAGTTGCATATAATTCGTCCAATGAAGACGCCAATACCGCCGCATCGGCAATTTCCCGCAATACGGTCTGTATTTCCGTGTTACGGGATAGATGCAGCATCTCCGCTCTCTGTTTGCGAATCCGGTCAATCAGCAGGTAACAGAGCCCTGCAATAATGAAACTGACCCCAATGGACCCCAAAAAGTAGTTTCTTTTCCGCTGTTCAAAAGAGACTAACAATGTCTCGGTAGAAGAACCTACCACAATCAGCAGTGGATAATCCTGCATCACCCGATACGAAAACAGGCGCTCTACGCCATCGACAGCGCCCCTGGCAATGAGCGTTCCGTAAGGCGTAACTTGGGCGCGTTTCCACACATCGCCGCTTCGCACATTTTGTCCGCTGTCTTGAGAGTCTTGGGTTTTTCGCAGCAGATTGATCCCATCCATCCTGTTGATGGAAAGCACTCCATTTGACCCAAGTTCCAATTTTTTTACAACATCATCGAAATAGTCCAAAGAAAAACTAATATGGACAACGCCGGCAAAAGATCCATCTGGATTGCTGAGGCGACGGCTCAAAGGAATAGCGCTCTTTCCCGACATTTTGCTGACTTCCGTTTGGCTGATATACAAGCTGTCCAGCGAATTTTCACGTAGGGTAAGGAACCATTTCCTGTCGGCATAATCCAATTGAAGGGCTTGCGGGGCGGAACTTGCAACGAATATTCCTCTTTCATTTGTAATTCCGCCCTGAATTTTGGCCGAATCTTTTCGTATTTGTTCCAATAGGGCTGCAATAATCGGACTCGTGGGTCCTTCTTGTTCATAAGCCTGTTGAATAGTAAGCATGTCGTTGTCCGCACTTGCCACAATGCTATGAACTTGCTCCTCAAAGGCCTTGGTCAGATTCTTCGCGCCAACAGCAGCTTTTTCCAGCTCTTTTTCCCGCTCGTAGTCGACTTGTTGCAGGACCAGCAGCCAAAGACCGCACAGCATCAAGAAGCCTATCAATATAATTACCCTTGAATGCCATTTTGACTGTTCCGCCATTGTTGCAGCCTCCTGACTCGACCTCTTCACAAATTCGCAGCTTCAGTTCGAGCCCTTTTAATTCTCTCTATATCCGGAACTTAGCTACAGCCGACTGCAGGTCAACCGCCAATTTTGCCAAGGCCTGGCTGGAAGCGGCGATTTCTTCCATGGAAGCCGACTGCTCTTCGGTCGCCGCCGACACGTTCTGTGATTCTGCTGCTGCATCCCGGCTGAGCATCTCGACCTCCTTAATAGACCCAACAATGCGTTGACTGCCAAAGGCAACTTCGTTAATCGCTTTGGCGATGACGTGGACCTGCTCGGTAACCCGGCCAATCTGTCCATTGATGGCCCCGAAGTTGCTACCGGCCACATTGACCAGCTCCACTCCCTGTGTGATGTCTTGAATAGCCGTATCAATAGCGCCTACCACATTCCCGATACTGGCGTGGTTTTGTTCGACCAACATTTTAATCTGCTGCGCCGCTGCTTCCGATTGTTCGGCCAATTTGCGGACTTCTTCGGCGACAACGGCGAAGCCTCGGCCCTGCTCTCCCGCTCGCGCAGCTTCGATGGCAGCGTTTAATGCCAGGAGATTTGTCTGTCCGGCGATGGTGGAGATCAAACCGACGATTTCGCCAATCTGCGCAGAACTTACCTTGAGCTCTACTGCTGCAGTTTGCGCCTGCTTGGCTCCGGCGCCGACCGCCCCCATCTGATTTACCGCACGATCCGCGGATGTTTTTCCTTCGATCGCCGCAGCGACGGTTTGCTCGGACATCGTCGCCATTTCCGCGGCAGTGGCGGATACTTCTTCCATAGTTGCCGAAATTTCCTGTACGATAGCCGAGGTATCGTTGACCGCCCCGACTTGTTTTTCACTGCCGCGAGCCACCTGTTGGATGGACTCGGCAATATTGTTCGATGCCGCAGCCGATTGCTGGGCGCTGGCAGTCAATTCCTCTGAAGCTGCAGCTACCTGCTCGGACGACTGAGTAACCTGCTTTAAAGTCGAACGCATGGACTTTGTGAGTGTTTCAAAGGCTCTTGCCATGGTGCCGAATTCATCGCCACGTTCTATAAATGCTTTGGGGACATCCATGGAAAAATCACCCTTTGCCATGACACCCAAATGGACAGTGGAAGCGGCAAGCGGCAGGGCCACCGCACGTGTAATAGCCCAACCGAGCAACCCCGCAAAAATCAAGGCGCCCAAACTCAACCCAACAAGCCATGCATAGGCTTTCTTTGCGGCAAAAGTTTGATTATCCCGCATGATTTCAGCGTTCTTGATCTGATACTGGGATATTTCCACTAGTTTTTTCTGGGTTATTTCGGCCAGAGGTGCACATTCCTGCGTATAAAGTTGGTAAGCTTCCGCATTTTTGTTCTGCACGGCTAGCGCAATGACACGGTCACGACTGGCGCGATATGTTTCCATGAGCGCATCCAATTCGGTATACGCCATCTTTTCATACGCATCGAGGTTGCCTTTTTTCAATTCGTTTATTTCTTCATTGTAAATATCTCCCCGACGTTTGATATCATCCGCCAACTGTTTATT
>DATMYT010000393.1:0-6673 GCA_035560855.1 Negativicutes bacterium
GTATGCCATCAAGTTTGAATCCAATCCGTTCAAGAAAGCGGGTCGATCTGCAATTGCCATAATTGACGAAAGCTTCAATTCTATTATAATTCATGTGGTTGAAGCCATAATCAAGAATTGCGTTAATGGCTTCATCGATGATGCCCTGACCCCAATACGCTTTTCCCAGTTCATACCCCATTTCAGCCCGGAAATGTTCCGGTTTATGATTGTGAAAACCGCAGGTTCCAAGAACTGTTCCATCAGTTGCGCAGGTAATCGCCCATCTGATGCCTTGATTATTTTCCGGCATGCTATTAAGCAGATCGATCATCCCCAACGTTTCTTCCACAGTTTTAAACGGATCGAGTGAAAAATACTTTGTTACGTCTGTATCCGACCAATATTGATGCAATATCCGAGCATCCTCATTCGTTATTTGACGACACACCAGTCGATTTGTTTTTATGATGGGAAAAACGTCCTCGCAATTCTCCTTTTTCACAATCAAAACCCCTCTCCTTCAATCAAAAGCGCAAACGAAAATGCCGCAGGTGGACAGATATCCGCCTGCGGCATAGCTAACGCCGATCATATATACGTCCCTCCTACACATTAGTATAGTAGTCGAACGCATAATTATCAATATCTGATCCGAACTCAGGCCCGACCGTATTTATCCTCAAATCGTACGATATCATCCTCACCCAGATAGCTTCCAGTTTGTACCTCGATGATTTCGAGCGGCGAACTACCGGGATTTTCAATGCGATGCTTAGTTGTTTGCGCCACGAACACACTTTCGGTTTCGTGCACCAATGAGTCTACTTCGCCGATGGTTACCTTTGCAACACCGCTAATCACATTCCAGTACTCACTACGATGATAATGCATTTGCAGACTAAGAATCTGTCCGGGATTCACGACGATCTTCTTCATCTTATAGCCCGGTGCGCACCCCATCACGGTATAGAACCCCCATGGTCGATAGACGGTCGCGGGTTCTTCTTCCGTATCCGTCACGTTACCTAAAGCCAGACTTGCGAGACAATAACCGACAATACTCTCTGCCCCTTGATTGAGATTCATGCCGTCAGCCATAATCCCATCATAGCAACCGCCCGTCTCAAGATCGATCAAGCTTTGATGGCAAGAGTTTTCGCCCGAATACCAGGCAAAACTGCGACGCGCCAGAGTCAACATGGTTTCATCGCCAGTGATTTCATAAGCGGCTAAATGAGCCAATGTTGACATGGATGCCTCGACAGGCTGCTGATCAAACAGTGCCGGTTCATTTCCTCGTATCCACCAACCTCTGCAGCCCACAGGTCGAAAAAATCCGTCTCGAAAAGCGTCATTATCAAAAAACGCGATGCTTTTTCGCGCTATATCAAGAAACCGTTCTTGCCCCGTTTTGCGATAAGCTATAAACATAGCCCACGGCAATACCGCATTATCATAGGTGAGACTATCTTCAAACCAACACCAGTCGGTTTCTCCTGCACACAGTTCAAAGTGAACAGCCATAGAGTCAGCGATTTTGCGAATAAGACTATCGCTCTCAGCCCCCTCGAAAAAGCCAAGACCAATCAAGACATACGCTTGTCCCCGTAGATACCGCAGTGAATTCACCTGCGGCAATGCCCGCAGAAGTGCGCTACTGCATGCAGCCTTTATCCCTCCTGGCATCGCCGAAGAAGCCACTGTATACCCCAACGCCCAAATACAACGCCCAAAACATTCTTCAGATCCTTGCGCTTCCTTGAATTGACGATCATAGGTCATAAAGTTCCGGAAATGCCCGTTTTCATTCTGAGCATACAACGTGAATGCCAAATAACGGTAAACTAATGCGAGGTATTCCGCCTTCTGTTCTTTTTCGTAAAGCATCACCGCCATAATTAATGCCCTGGCATTGTCATCCGTCGTGTATCCCTTGTCTAAATCAGGAACATTATACCGTGTGTGCTGAAACATCCCTGTGTCGTCGGTCATCCGAAAGATATGTGTATCATCAAAGGCATTGCCTGATTGATTCATTATCCTACCCTCATTCCGCTTTGCTTGATCAA
This sequence comes from Negativicutes bacterium, assembly GCA_035560855.1. Classification (GTDB taxonomy): domain Bacteria; phylum Bacillota; class Negativicutes; order UBA1444; family UBA1444; genus UBA1444. Next base: position 2,052 of record DATMYT010000393.1, read on the forward strand.
CGTAAGTTGGGGTGAAGATTTAGTAATCGATAAATGGGTAGGAGCTGTTTGAAGCAACGGACGGATCGGTCGAATTATATTCATGCATAGTTCGGCATATTGACCGGCAACCGTAGCCCATGTCATTGTCCGCCCAACTGCTAGCGTTTTCCTCTCCATTTCTTTTTTTTGAGCCGGATCCCCAAGCACCGTTCGAATGCACGAGGCCATCGATTCGGAATCTCTAAATTTGCAAAGCATTCCGCGACCCTCCCCCAGCATTTCCTCCGCATAGCGATACGGCGTCGATACAATAACGCGTCCACACCCCATGGCATAAGCCAATGTCCCACTGACCGCCTGCTCTTTTGATAGATACGGCGTCAGGTAAATATCGGATAGATGCAGATAAGTAATTACTTCTTCTTTGGTCAGGTATTTATCAATAAACCTGACATTTTCCTGTACCCCCAGGCCTTGCGCCAAATCTTTCAGGCTTTGTCGATATGTTTCCCCCATACTTTCTTTTACACAGGGATGTGTCTTGCCAAGAATCAAGTAAATAATATTTTCATAATCCGCCGCAACCTTCGCTACCGCTTCAATTCCATACTCGATGCCTTTGGCTGGGCTAATGAGTCCAAAACTACTAACGACTTTTTTGTTCTGTAAGCCGTGAGCGATTTTCAAATTTTCTCGTGATTCCACCTGCATGTCAGGAACACCGTGCGGTATGAATACAAGTTTATCTGACTCAATGCCGTAGGTTCCCGTCAATATGGGCATGGAACTTTCGGCCATCGTCACGACCTTCGCGCTGAGCCTTCCCAAATCTCGCAGGACGGTCCGTTGTTTCGGGAGAGGTTCCAATAAAACAGTGTGAGTCGTAACGATAAAAGGAATTTTTAATTCTTTTGCCATGTCAACAATGTATTCGCCACATTCGCCGCCAAAAATCCCATATTCATGCTCGATAACCAAAAGGTCAACATGAGTATTTGCCCACTGAGCCGCTAGAAAATAGCTTGCGCGTTCGTGTTTACTCAGCTTAAATGCGACCCTCGAATCCTCGTATTCTTCCGCCCCTGCAGTAACAGCAATAACACACGGTTTAACCATTGCCGCCTTGGTGATTCCATTTATCAGATCCTCCGTAAACGTTGCCAATCCGCATTCGAGTGGGGGATATGTGCTCAAAAAAGCAATATTCTTCGCCACATTTAGCTTATTCATGGTTGCCACCTTTCCCTGCCAACAACTTTCGCAGTTATCTCAGGATTTATGAAGCGAAGTATCAACTATGCCGGAATCCGATCAATATAACGGTTCGTCTTTGGGTTCCGGACATTTTCGAATGTATTCGAGCAGATCGCTCAGAGAAGCTGTCGCCAACGCAATACACGAGTCAGCACCGCCATAGTACAGTTTCAGCACGCCAGTTTTGTCATCCAATACACAGCCACAGGGGAACACGACATCAGCGACATCGCCGTTTTTCTCGTACTCCTCGGTCGGTCCAAAGACCCACTCTTCGCTCCGGCGCAAGACCTTAAGAGGATCATCACTGTCAAGCAAAGCCATCCCCAACCGATAAATAGATCCGGAAACGGTCTGGCGGACTCCGTGGTAAAACATCAGCCACCCTTCAGCGGTTTCTATCGGCGGTGTGGCAAGGCCGATCTTACCACCATCCCACCAACCGCCACGTCGGGCATGCATTAACACTCGCCTTTCTCCCCACTGCGACAGATCGTCGGAATATGACAACCATATATGTGCTCCAGGGATATAGTTAGGGACAATGGGTCGATGGATAAGCGCCCATTTACCGTTTATCCGGCGAGGAAACAATGCAGCGTCTTTGTCCTCCGGCGGCATGACGGGTCCAAGTCGATCAAATTTCACAAAATCATCCGTCAGAGCCATCGACACCAGTGGACCGCTACGGGAGTAGGCCGTATAAGTTATAGCCCATTTTCTCATTTCAGCAAGCCAGATAATGCGCGGGTCTTCAATCCCCCAAATCTCCTCAGGATGATTAGTCGGGTCCGCTTCCAATGTCGGAACTTCGTCAATCTTCCAGTTATCAAATCCGTTCTCGCTAATAGCCTTGGTGAGATGGGAAAATCCCCGCCGATCTTCCACTCTTGCCAGCAGCAAAACTTTGCCGTGAAACATGGTCGCCCCCGGATTAAAAACGGTTTGCACAGGATATGGCCAGTTTTTTGCAGTCAAAATCGGATTGGTGGAATGTCGAACAAACAACTCCTTAAAGGTATTGTCACCGGCATTTAATCGAGTCACGAATCGCGACTCCTTACTATGTGTATTCACAAAATCCCTCCTGCCTGCAATCTCGGTTTAGCCGAAAACCGTCATTTTTATTTTGAAAAAACGGAAGGAACTAATCCGGAATACAAAAAGAGCACCAATCGCAAGTGTTTCAAATCGAACAGCAACACTTGCGACTGGTACTCAAGGGGAAAACAACCCCCTCACCCCTTAAAAATTGCTCTGCAAAATACAAAACAAGTCTCGACCGGGGCAACTGATATTCTTTTTCCCTTGGTTCCTACCTGCTTATTCTTAATATCGCAGTGCTTTTGAAAGCTGCCGACATTCATCAGTTAGGGTAACTTGGTTCTTCGTCCGGGAACCTTATTCAAGTCCTTCGGTTTCTTCTCCGCTGTTACCCTTGAATTAAAGTATAACACACGAGTTAAATTTTCGCAAAATTTCGACCAATCATCACCGCTAAAACAATGATAGCTGGTCATCCTCATACCCCAGTTTATACTGCTTAATGATATCTCCCATTTTATAGAGAATGTCCAACCTCTGGCATTCCCTCTGAAATACCCGCCACAACATCGTCGCCTTTGGCGAACGGCATTCATAGTTATTGCCAAACCGATTAATATAACTTTGCTTTAGACCGGGAAAATGTTGATCAAGCTTATTATAATACCAATCCCTCTGATTCTGTCGCAATGTCATTCCAAATGCCGGATATATAAACTTGGCGCCGCTGGCATGAGCACGCTGGACTATCTCTATTATATTTTCCGTGTTATCTTCTAAGAAAGGCAAAACCGGCATAAGGAGTATCCCTGTAAAAATGCCGTCATCCGCCAGTGCTTTAATAACAGAAAATCTTCTTGACGACACGGCTACATTTGGCTCTATCTTTTTACACAACACATCATCCGCGGTAGTAATTGTGATTTTTACGAGCACCGGCGAGTGTGCCTTGATCGATTTCAGCACATCCACATCCCTGACTATCAAGTCGCTTTTAGTAGCAATAGACACGCCGAAACGGCAAGCATCAACCAGCTTCAGCGCGCCTCGAGTCAAAAGATATTTTTTTTCAAAAGGATTATACGGATCGCTCATAGCTCCCGTCCCAACGACACCCGTTCGGCGTTTTGATTTCAGTTCTTGTTCAATTAAGGCAAGCGCATTGTCTTTCGCTCTCACCTCATCAAAATTTTCCACCCGATAGCATTCGCTGCGGCTGTCACAGTAGATGCAGCCATGACAACATCCCTTGTAAATGTTCATATTATAGTTATTCCCAAACCAAGTCTCGCCTGTCGTGTACCCAGATATAATTGTTTTCGCCGGTATAAATCTCATATCATGATTTTCTGTGCTAAGAATTTTATTGACCATAGCAAACATAGGCGCTACCGCCGCTTTCTTTGGCCCGATACATAGCTTGATCTGCATGACTCATCAAAGTCTGGACATCATCGGCGTCTGTGGGGAAGAAACTTACCCCAACACTCACACCAATTCTTACTTTTTTTCTCCCGATGACAATAGGCTGACGGCAACTCTCAATCACGCGCGCCGCTATTAAGCCGACAGCGCTGTCATCACCAAGCTCCGGTAGTATAGCCATAAATTCATCACCGGCTAACCGAGCAACAAAATCCATTTTGCGCACCGCGCGTCGCATTCGGATTGCCACAACTTTCAACAATGCATCGCCAAAGACATGACCATATTGATCGTTAACTTTTTTTAATCCATCGATATCAAGAAATATAACGGCAAACTGCCTGTCCATTTGTTTGTTTTGAATCACCGCAAGCTCCAGTGCGTCCTCGAATTGTCGCCGGTTGGGCAGATTAGTAAGTGGATCGCGAAAAGCGTATTGACGTATGACCTCGTCGTTCTTTCGGCGCTCGCTAATATCGCGAGTTACGCCATTATATCCCAACAATCGATTATTTTCGTCGAATATAGGATTAACCGCCACTTCCACCCAAACAGAATGACCCGCCTTATGAATCGCCTCAACCGTATAGGTAGAACTTCTCCAGTTTTGATTTTGCGCCTGCAGTAATTGCCTGTTGGCATATCCTTTTTTAACTACGTCGATTGACTCCGGGGTGAGTATGTTGAAGAGATGCCGGCCGACCATTTCGTCATTCTGAAATCCAAGGATATTTTGGGTCGCCGAAGATACATAAACAAATCGAAACTGATCATCTAAGAGCCAGATCGCATCCATTGAATTTTCAATGAAGAGCCGGTACATTTCTTCACTTTTTTGCAGTTGTTCCTTATCCCGCCGCAGTTCTTCAATAGTCTTTTTCAATTCATCTATTTCTGAGCTACCCCGAGTCCTGTCG
>DATMYT010000394.1:0-2321 GCA_035560855.1 Negativicutes bacterium
CCTTAAATGAGATTCCATAAATAGTATTCATAGCCATCTTTTCAAGGCACAACGGAAAAGCTTGCATGAATTCTTTTTTGAATTGATGACTATTTTTGTCTTTCTCAGGATTTACGCTGTTGAATCGAGAAATCTACAGCATTAACCTTCAACTGGTTAATCAACTGTTTAAAACCCGAATCCGCCACTTCGAACTTGCCTGATTTTGTCCTTCAAGTGCGTAGTCCTGTACAAAACCAATCAAAAGGTGCAACTCATGAAGACTATAGAAGATAAGATGAAATCAAATAGAATATTAGTATTGGCGGTTGTCGTCTTGGTATGCGCTAGCGTGTTCCTGGGCGTCATCCAAACTGCCAATGCCAAGGAGACCAACGAATCAGTGGTCAACAGGTCTGTTGTCAATCCCTACCTGGCCTCCTCACTTTATGCTATCACGCATTTTGACTCTTCCCAGAGCGACTCTACACCCTACGGGCCTCCACTCGGCAATTTCACTTTAAACTCAACAGAGGAACCAATCGTCTATGGCGGTCCAATAAACATTATAACTCTTGCCTCTACTGACAAGAACTATATGTGGGCAGTCGGCACCGATCGTGTAAGTTACGTAAATGTAACCGGTAATAATTGGACGAGAGTAGCAAAATACGAAGCCCTTGCCGAAGCGTCAAACAACTCATTGCCGGCAATTCCGGATGAAAATTTCAAAACCTTTGGTGAGTCGTCTGCTGTGGGAATGAACGCAACCTCAATGGATAGTTACATGAACGATCTTTTCGGTGACAATTACTCAGACCGCTTCGGGAATGGGGCGTACTCGGTAGTCGATAATAATAACGTGCTCTATACCAATTTTGGAGGTAACCTGTACGCATTTGCACTAAAAGATCCGGAAAAACCATCCTCCGGCATAACGAAACGCTACATGATAGAAGATGTACTCACTGCGATCCAGGGTGACAATCATCCAGATAACGCAAGATTATTCGGTCTTTCCATGACCTACGATGGCCATCTTATTATCACGTTCAGCAACGGAGTTGCAGTTATCGACCGTGACCTCAACACTTCCTCTACGTCTTTTTACCGGTTTAATGATACCGAGTACCTGAGCAACTCGATCGCAGTCGATGAAAACAATGGCATCTACGCGGCAAGCGATAGTGTCATGCACAAGCTCGTCTGGACCGGTACAAATATTTCTGATGATGAGGCTGATGGTGCGTGGTCGCAAGAATATCCCAATTCGGGAACCGAGCTGCCCCCGATCATCAAAATCGGTATAGGTACAGGATCTACCCCAACGCTTATGGGTTTTGGTGATGACGAGGATAAGCTGGTGGTCATAACCGACGGCGCCAAACGGATGAACCTGACAGCATTCTGGCGCGACGAAATACCTGATGGGTCCCAGCGCATCGCCGGGCAGATTCCGGTAACCTGCGGTTTATCTAACGATACCGAATGGATACAGTCGGAGCAGTCCGTAGTCGTATATGGATACGGAGCATTTGTTGTGAATAACATCCCGGAAAATGTCAGCTCTGACATTGAAGCCCTGAACATGAACAAGATCCTTCAGGTCTCGCTCATGGGCCCGGCATATAATACCTCTTATGGTGCCGAGCGCTTCGAATGGGACTCCTCAACGAATGAATGGTCTTCCGTATGGGCACGGCCAGATGTCTCATCGACAAGTATGGTTCCTATCCACAGCCAGTCGGGTAATATGGCCCTCATCAATGGTTACAGGTCGCCAGAAGGATGGGAAATCCTTGGACTTGACTGGGATACAGGAGAAACCGTTCACCAGACTATCTTCGGTGATGTGAACGCTGGAAACGGAGCATACGCAATCCTGCAGTATCTGGAAAATGATGATCTGATCTTCAATTCATTTGCGGGTCCGATCCGTATCCATTACGACAAAACATAATCAGGGGGCCATCACCCCCTTTTCATAGAAAAATCTGTGTCGTATAGCGGTAAAATGTCGTAAAAAAGAAGAAAGAACTACAAAAAAGACCTAATAAACACTTAGATTATTCTTGAGCTCATCCCAAAACCCAGTTTTAATCTAAATCATCAGAGTTATTCAGATTGCTTTCATAACCCAAAGCTCGATTGATCACTTAAAATAAGAGATCCAAAGAAGTAAATTTGAGTTTTGGGATTGGCTCCTTAATTAATCTTCAATTTTGCTTTTTAGCAAATCTGAGACTCTTTTGCGTTTTTACTTCTCTTCTTTTCTTCTTTCTGAGAAAAGCCGCTCTCCTCTGTCGAGCATGGTATTGCCCTGGATTTTGAAAGCAATACTC
>DATMYT010000395.1:0-5662 GCA_035560855.1 Negativicutes bacterium
AAGTTCGACATTGCGAATCTGGAGGTCGGAACGCAATATAGCAAAGAAGGCGTGGCGGCGCAAGTCATCAATGCCCGCAAAGTGACATCTATACGACTAGATCGTCAGGTATACGGCGTCAGGGTGCTGGCCTATGGCGGACCCATCTGGAATTATGAGGAGACAGCAATCAGTGGCGCTTGGGTATTGGCGACACCACGGCAACACAAAATTGTTAAAGCTTTCGAATCGTTTGCTCCAATTTTGGCCAATGCACTACCGGAAGGCGGCATGATATGCGTATCGGACCGAGAAAAGTATATAAAACGGCAAGGTTCGGATAAATTTGACGTGCCGGCCATCCAGTTGAATGGACAACTCCGAGAGGGCAGTGTTCAGTTTGACGCTGTGAAGCAGAATCAGCAGGCTGTGCAGGAAGTGGATGCGGCGGTATTTGGTTTTCCGGTGCGAGGCGTGGCTTCACCGTTGCATGATGAAGACACTGGCGAGATTGTTGGGACTTTCGGATTGCTTCTGCCCCGAAAATTGGCGTTTGAATTAAAAAGCATTGCTACGTCTCTGGACGAAGGGCTGACTGGGGTGTCGGCGGCTGTGGAACAAATTACAGCGTCGACCAATGAGGTCAACAATAATCAACAGCATCTCCACGGCGAAATCGAAAAAGTTAAGACCATGCTCGACAAGATTAATGATGTGATGATTTTTATCAAGGAAATTGCCGATGAAACAAAAATGCTCGGACTCAATGCCGCGATTGAAGCAGCGCGGGTCGGCGAAGCCGGACTAGGCTTCGGCGTGGTCGCGGAAGAGATTCGAAAATTGTCCCAGGAATCAAAGAAGACCGTCACACAGATTCGGGAGTTGACCCAGCAGATTCATGCGGCAATGAATGAAACTGCGTCTTCTTCTCAATCCACATTGGCAGTAGTCCAGCAAACAGCGGCCGCTACCCAGGAAACCAACGCCAGCTTGGAAGAGATGACCAGTTTGGCGCAAAAACTATCGCATGCCGCCGAAAACCTTTAGGAAGAGGGTGTAAATATGGCGCAAGAAAATCTCAAGCTGGTTGATTTTTCACTGACATCAGAAGATCGGGCTTATGAATATGGCATTCCTATCGAACAGGTACTTGAAATTACCCGCCCCAGTGAAGTAACAAAACTGCCTGGAATGCCGAATTTTATTGAAGGGATCATGAACCTGCGGGGCAATGTGATCCCGGTTATGGATCTGAAGAAGCGGTTCGGATTGGGGACAACTGTCAAACAAGACGAGACCCGGATTGTTGTGGTAAAACTCGATCAGAAGAAATGCGGCGTTATAGTGGACGAAGTGTTGGAAATTATTCCATTGCTAGGAGCGGATATCGAAGATCCTCCCGCTTTCGCCGGAGGCGTTGATTCAAACTTTATCATCGGGATCGGTAAGGTCGACCAACGCCTGATTATAGCGCTGGATATGCGCAAAATATTAACCGCGCGGGAGACGGAACAACTCTCTATGGCAGAGTAACCCAATAGACGCTATAGGTGAAAGAGGTGTTGGAAATGAAAAAAAAGTTAATTATCGTATTTATGCTAATCGGATGTGTTCCGTTGCTGCTGTCCTCCTTTATTTTCTACAATCAGTTGCATAGTAAGACCTTGAATGAAAATACTCTCGAAAGCGAAAAAAAGTTGGCCAGTAGCAAAACGGAAATTCAAAATCTTGTAGAAAACCGTTTGATCATTTTGAGAACTCTTGCGCAAAACCCTAGTATGAAGGCTATGGACGTGGCTGGAGCTAAAGTGGCATTGGTCAATGCGCAAACGTCTAATCCCGAACTCATCCTTGTTTTGGACGATCTTGCCGGAAAACCATTGGCAAGAGGCGATGAAATTTCCCTGAATTATAATGTCTTCGACAGACAGTTTTTTAAGCAAGCATTGACCGGTAAAGAAGCTATTTCTGAGGTTTTGGTAAGTAAGACAACCGGTCTGCCTATTTTGGTTCTGGCGGTTCCCGTTACGAGAGGACAAACTCTTGTCGGGATTACGCAAGTCAGCATTGAACTCAAAAGTTTAGGAACCTATGTAAAAGAGGCGTCGAATCAAAATACGATTGTATATATTATTGACACGGATGGAAAAATAATTGTTCACCCGGATGCCGCGATCGCCAAGGAACGAACGGATCTGAGCAAATTTGATTTTGTGCAACGCGCCCTAAAAGGCGAAAGCGGCCAAGCGCTCAGAAAAGATCGAAATGGGCGCGATGCCATAGTTCACTACACGCGGGATGAGCTAACCGGGTGGATTGTTTGTACCGAGACCCCAAAGGATATTATCATGGCGGGGCTCAATAGAATGACGATTTTCATAATCGTCGGCATCGTAGCCTTGATGGCAATCGTTTTTGCTGCCGGCTATGTTTTTTCGGCAAGAATCACTAAGCCGATTCGTTTGTTGAATCATAATGTTGGTGAAATTGCCGGCGGTAACCTTTCTGTTTCCAGTTTGAACTTTAAGGATCGGGATGAAATTGGCGAGTTAGGTCGGTCCTTTGATTTAATGGCGACTAATTTGCGAGGGCTGGTTCAAAAAGTTTCGTCATCAGCCGAGCAAGTCGCAGCATCTTCGCAAGAATTGACGGCCAGTTCTGAGCAAGCAGCTCAGGCGGCCAATCATGTCGCTATAGCGATTAATACAGTGGCGACAGGCACAGGAGAAGAACTAGCTGCAGCCAATGATGCATCGGTAGTTGTAGAAGAAATGTCGGCCAGTATTCAGCAGATTGCCGCCAAGGCCAATCTTGTTTCCGGACAGTCGGAACAGGCGACCGAAAAAGCGAAAAATGGCAGCACCGCTGTGGGAAAAGCGGTAAACCAAATGATCCAAATTGAAGACACCGTCAATACTTCGGCGCAGGTAGTTGCAAAATTGGGTGAACGATCCAAGGAAATCGGTCAAATTGTTGACACGATTTCCGGGATTGCCGGACAGACCAACTTGCTCGCGCTCAACGCTGCGATTGAAGCGGCGCGAGCGGGAGAACAGGGGCGCGGGTTCGCAGTTGTAGCGGAAGAAGTGCGTAAATTGGCCGAACAATCAGAAGAAGCCGCCAAGAAAATAGCTTCGTTGGTTGGAGAAATTCAGACGGATACCGGCAAAGCCGTCGACGCAATGAACAACGGAACGCGAGAAGTCAAAACCGGCACGGATGTTGTGAATGCAGCCGGAGCGTCTTTCCGAGAGATTGCCGAGTTAGTGGGCGAAGTGTCGGCTCAGGTCAAGCAGATGTCAGAGGGAATCCAACAGATGGCTGTCGGGAGTCAACGAATCGTAAGTTCCGTCCAACAAATTGATACGTTAAGTAAAAAATCCGCAGGCGAGGCGCAGAGTGTCTCGGCGGCAACAGAGGAACAATTAGCGTCCATGGAAGAAATTGCGTCTTCGAGTCAGGCTTTGGCAAAATTGGCTCAAGACTTGCAGAGCGCGGTATCCGGGTTCAGAGTCTAGCCCAAAGAACCTAAAAAAAAATTAACGCTCATTGTATAAATTGTCCTACCATCCAGGTGAGCAGCAGCCTCTTTCCCCCCAAAAGATTCTGTGCAGGAACTTTGTTGGATTTGTCGAAAAACAATCAACAATAGAAACTGTAAGCGGAATTTGCGTTTGGTATTTTCAGGGAAGGGGTTGCTGTGCTGTGAAAAATCTTCAAAGTATTCGTTTTCGTCTTATGGGGCTAATTGCACTACTGGTAGTAGGAGCTATGTTGGTTGTATCCGGGGGAGGGTACTATTTCTCGGAAAAATATCTGGAAGAAAGTCTGGAGCAAACTGAGAAATCTATAGCGGAGACCGCCATTACCCGTGTTCAGATGGAGATGGAGACGGCGATGATACAACTGGAAGAAGTGGCCAATGCTGCTGTGGTTGAAAGCGGAAACAAAGTGCTGATTCATCCAGTTTTGACTGATATGCACCAACGGAGCGGCAAATTTGACCATGTCTTCTTTGCATCGCTTGACGGGGTCTCGATCAGTGACGCCGGGGCCGCTGGGCAATATGCCGACCGGGAATACTTCAAAAAAATAGTGGAAACAAAAAAGCCCTATGTTTCAGATCCACTGATATCGCGTACCACCGGCAAGCAATCCATTGCCGTAGCGGTGCCGGTCATTCGTGATGGCCAATTGGTCGGCGTCGTTTTTGGAACCTATTCGGCGGAAAAATTACTGCCGGTCATAAAAACAATCAAGTTCAAGGAAAAGGGCTATGGCGCGTTGCTGGACGACAACGGAATTTATCTGGTTCACCCGACCCGTCCCGAATTGAATGGCAAGATGAATCTCAAGACCGGTGAAATCGCCGATGAAGTGAAAAAAACGTTGGGGGCAAATGCGGCCGTTGATCCCCAATTGATGAATGGTTTTAAACAAGTCGCTGAAAAAGGCGAGCGCTTGCGATTCCCGTACAAAGCTACATCTGGCGCGTCGCAGATCGGGTCGCTTAATGTGGTTCCTCTTCCAGGCGGGCAGCGGTGGGTTCTACTATTAACCACCAGCCAAGTGGATGCCACAAGTGAAACTTCAGCCCTGTCAAAAATATTGTTTGGCTTGGCGCTTGGCAGTTTAGTCGTGGTTTTGTTAATCACTTTTTGGGCCAGCGGCTCTTTTGTGCGACCGATTATCAAAATTACTGCCATCGCTAAGGAAATTGCCGCAGGCAACCTGCAGTCAATTCAAAAAACCATTAATGATCATAGTGAGTTCGGCCAATTATCCGACAGTATTATTTTGATGAATCAGAACTTGCGCAAACTGGTACAGCAGGTTCAGAGTCAATCCCATCAATTGGCCGCTTCCAGCGAAGAGCTGACGGCTGGGGCCCAACAATCGGCGGATGCCGCCAATCAGGTCGCAGCGTCCATTACTGAAATGGCTAACGGCGCAGAAAAGCAGGTGGCTGCTGTCAATGAAACCTCTGCCATAGTGCAGCAGATTTCGGCAACCGTAGAAGAAGTGTCAGGCACTGCCCGCGAAATGGCCTCGCTGGCGACAAATGCAGTGACCGCGACGAATGATGGACAACAGGCTGTGAACAAAGCGGTACTCCAAATGAGCAGCGTTGGGGAAGGCGCTCGCAAAGCCCATGCCGCAGCAGGCGATCTGGAGACCGGGTCGCGGCAGATTGAAGAAATTGTGGGACTGATCTCCAACATCGCAGGACAGACCAATCTATTGGCGCTCAATGCGGCGATCGAAGCGGCCAGAGCGGGCGAACAGGGACGCGGCTTTGCCGTTGTGGCTGAGGAAGTTCGCAAGCTTGCGGAACAATCTGAACATGCAGCGCAGCAGATTAATGGAATTATTGGCACGAACAATGCCAATATTCGCAACGTTGTGGAAGCTATCGGCGAAGCCGGCGCGAATGTTACGCAGGGAGTGGCGTTGGTCAATTCGGCGGGAGAAGGGTTTGCAGCCATTGGGCAGCAGGTCAATGGCGTTGCCGAAAAGGTAAGCGGGATTTCCACGTCGCTGGCAGAAGTGAATGCCGGTACTAAGCGGATTGTTGACTCTATCAAGGGTGTGGAAAAAGTCAGCCGTGAAACGGCGCTTGAAGCCCAAAGCGTTTCGGCCGCAACGGAAGAACAATCGGCATCGACCGAAGAAATTGCCCTGT
>DATMYT010000396.1:0-2188 GCA_035560855.1 Negativicutes bacterium
TTCCCGAACCGCTGCCCGCCAAAGTATTCATGACTTCAGGATAGTCGCTGAAGTCCGCGCCGACTTGGACCTCTGTGCCGGATTGGCGGACGCGCGCAATTCCATCTCGTCCGATCAGGGCGATGACCGAGTTCGCTCCCAAATCGATCTGTTTATAAAACTCGCCAAAATAATTGGGGTCAATGCCAATGAAGATGATGCCGCCGAAAGACCCGTCAGGCTTATTAATTCTTCTGGACATGTGAATACTGACCTGGCCTGACACCCTGCCCACAAGCGGCATGCCAACATAGAGCTTATTGCTGTCAACATCCTTGTGCACTCGGAATGCTTCGCGATCTCGAATATTCACATTCGGAAGTGACCCGCGGCCGCTGGCAATCAAATCGCCGTTTTCATCGATAATTCCCAGACTTGAAAAGGGCTGGCCCTCAAGCATTCTCTCTTTTGTCAATTTGACCAAATCAACGTTCAGCCCATGTTCTTCCGCCTGGTGTTTAATATATATTGTGATTTCGTCCAGACCCCGCAAAGTACGTATGGTATGCTCTTCAAACATACGGGCATAGTTGGCGGTTTCTTTCCTGGCAGCTTCCAGTTCCTGTTGTTGCTCACTCTGAATCTTGTAATAAAGACCAATCCATATGGCACAGAGTAGCACCAGTCCGAATAGCACGGTCAAGATAATGATATATCGATCCGCAGGTTTTTTCTTGAATATCATCATTACCTCCGTACCAGCTTCGCAATTCACGAAGTGCGTTCAAACACAAAAAGTATACCTATGATCCGGCCTTTTCATTTTCGATTCATTGCATTATTTTTCACAGACATCAACGCGATTGCGCCCATTCTCCTTAGCTCGATACAATGCCTGGTCCGCTCTCTTGTACCAATCATCCAACTGCTCCTGCGTATTCCGCTCGGCCACGCCAATGCTAATTGTCATTTTTTGCGCAGAAGAAAATTCCATAGCTTCTATAACCGCGCGAATTTTTTCCGCAACATCGCCGGCTCCAGCAAGCGGCGTACATGGCATCATCACGATAAACTCTTCGCCGCCATACCGGGCAAAGACATCCGTTTTGCGCAGCATGGAAGAAATTGTTGCCGCTATGAGCGTTAAAACCTCATCCCCTACAGCATGTCCGTAGGTATCGTTGATATTTTTAAAATGATCCAGATCCAAAAGCAGCATCGCAAGCGGTTCGCGATAGCGATCTGCCCTATCGATTTCTTCTATTGCTCTTTTGTCAAAATAGGCGCGATTATAGATGTTGGTCAGGTAATCGTGGATACTCAAATAATAGATCTCTTTTTCCTTTCTTTTCCGATCCGCTATGATGCGGCTGACACCAACCGTTTCCATTTCATATTTTTCATTGATACGGCACTTAACCGTATATTCTATCCAGATGGTTTTCCCGTTTTTACAAAGCTGCTGTATTTCGTTAGAAAAGACAGGCGTCGACTCTGGATTTTCCTGCAATTGTCTCGCAGCATCCTGTAGCTGCATTTTGATGTTTTCTTGAGACTCCGGCATTACCGTATCCATCATGCTCAAGGCGAATACTTCCTCGCTGCTGTATCCGAGAAGCTGTTGGATATTTGGGCTGGCATAAGTAAACTTGTTTTTGTTGAAATTAAAAACCCAAATGCAGTCCGAAGTATTCTCCGTAATGAATCTATATTTTTCTTCATTGTGCTTCAATGACTGATTCGCTTGATCCAGCTGAATATTCTTGTGCTGTATTTCTTCAAGTTGCTGGGCATTTTGCATCAACAGGCTTTGCAATTTCAACTGACTTTCAATCAAGTCATGCATTTCTTCCACAAGCTCAATGACGTCAGCCGAGTAATTGTTCTCCTTTCTATCGAGTAGGCAAATTGTCCCGAATGTACCGCCATCCGGCAACCTGATCGGAAAGCCAAGATACGACACAAGATTGTGTTTCAAATCAGGATTATCATTCCACGCCTCAGACTGCAAGGCATTAGGCACTAGCAGCTTGTCCTGCGACTCAATAACCTTTTCACAATACAAACCCGATCCAACCAAACATTTTTTGTCGCCAACATGATAGGGATTGTTCGCGGTTTTACTGGAAACAAGAACCTCAATATCCTTGCCGCATAAACACATTATAAGCCCCACCGGTACACCGGCGATCCGGGCGGTGAGCTCAAC
>DATMYT010000397.1:0-3402 GCA_035560855.1 Negativicutes bacterium
CTGACACACAGGGAAGCGGCGGTACTGCTGGAATGTGATTTGGAAGATGAGAACGAAAAAATGATGGCGCTGGCCAAAGAAATCAAGCAAAAATTTTATGGAAATCGCATTGTAATGTTTGCGCCGTTGTATCTCTCCAACTACTGTATCAATGGCTGTGTGTATTGTCCCTACCACCACGGCAATCACAGTATTTCACGCAAAAAACTTTCCCAGGAAGATATTGCCCGCGAGGTGGTTGCTTTACAGGACATGGGGCATAAGCGCCTGGCATTGGAGACGGGAGAAGACCCGGTGAATAACCCGATCGAATATGTATTGGAAAGCATCAAAACCATCTATAGCATTAAACACAAGAACGGAGCCATTCGGCGCGTCAATGTCAATATTGCTGCCACGACTGTGGAAAATTACCGCAAATTGAAGGAAGCTGGGATTGGCACCTACATTCTTTTTCAGGAAACATATAACAAAAAGAATTATGAGGAGCTGCATCCAACCGGGCCCAAGCACAACTATGCCTATCACACCGAAGCCATGGACCGGGCAATGGAAGGTGGCATCGACGATGTGGGTATCGGTGTTTTGTTTGGCCTGACGCTGTATCGCTATGACTTTGTCGGGTTGCTCATGCATGCGGAACATTTGGAGGCGGCAATGGGCGTGGGACCACATACCATTAGCGTTCCCCGTATTCGTCCGGCGGATGACATCGATCCGGAAAGCTTTACCAATGCGATTTCCGATGATATATTCGCCAAAATAGTGACGGTGCTCCGTATCTCGGTCCCTTACACGGGAATGATCGTCTCTACCCGCGAATCCCAGAAATCTCGCGAGCGTGTGCTTCAATTGGGGATATCCCAAATTAGCGGCGGGTCCAAGACCAGTGTCGGCGGATATGTGGAACAGGAAGCGGCAGACGAAAATTCCGCGCAGTTTGATGTGAATGATACACGCACTCTGGATGAAATTGTGGATTGGCTGTTGAGCATGGGATACATTCCAAGTTTCTGCACGGCGTGTTATCGTGAAGGGCGTACCGGGGATCGTTTTATGAAACTGGTAAAATCCGGTCAGATCGCGAACTGTTGTCAGCCTAATGCACTTATGACTCTCAAGGAATACTTGGAGGACTATGCTTCGGCAGATACCAAAGCCAAGGGTGAGACGGTCATCGCCGGCGAAATTCCCCGTATCCCTAATGAAAAGGTTCGTGCCGTTGCCATAGAGCACTTGACGGAACTTACAGACGGAAAACGCGACTTCCGTTTTTAATGTTTCAAACTAATAAAGAAGGGGCTTGCTATTGCCTCGATAGGCACCGCGTTGTTACGATTTATTCATTTTCGCCTGGCACATCTTACAAAATGTTAACGCAACCGGAGCTAGAAAAAGGACCAGAGTGAAGATCAAAAAGGCTAAGGCGATTGGTTTGTGCAGGAAAATTGACGGGTCGCCATTGGAAATATCGAAGGCCTGCCGTGCTGACATTTCCAGTCGGGGAGTCAGGATAAAAGCCATTATGAATGGAGCGACAGGGTATTTGTAACGGTTGAAAAAATAACCGCCAATGCCAAAAATAATCATTAGCCATAGATCAAACAAGCTGTTGTTGGCGGCGAAGGCCGATACCATACAAATGACGATGATGATGGGTGTCAATATGACGGGCGGGACTCGCAGCATTTGGATCATGAAGGGAATGCTGAGGGCGGCGATGAGCATACAGACAACATTGCCGACATACATCGAAGCAATTAGCCCCCAGGCAAGATCCGGATGCTCTGTAAACAGTAGCGGACCGGGGGTTATTCCCCACATCATCAAGCCGCCGAGCAAAACGGTGACCGTACCCGAACTGGGAATGCCGAGAGCGAGCAGAGGTGCAAATGCTCCTGCAGCCGCTGCATTATTGGCGGCCTCTGGGGCAGCGACGCCCTCAAGCGCTCCTTTGCCCATGTTTTCCTTGTTTTTGCCGGTCTTTTTTTCCAGAACATAACATAAAAATGAGGCAGTATTGGTGCCGGCGCCAGGGATGCAGCCGATAAATGTGCCAAGGACACTGGCAATCACTGTGGGCCGGAAAATTTGTTTGATTTCGGCAAAGTTAAGGTAGTTGCTTCGTATTGATAACTTTTCCGTTGTTTTAAATTTATACCCATCTTTCTGGAGAGCCATTTCGATGATTTCATTCATGCCTAACATGCCGATAACCAACGGAATGAAATCAATGCCATTTAAAAGTTCGATAATGCCAAAAGCAAACCGCGGCTTGCCAACGGCTGGATCAAGACCGACAGTGGCAAGTAGGATGCCCAGGCAGGTTGCCAATAATCCTTTCACCGGGTCATCGCCCAAAAGCCAGGCGATAGCTGACAAGGCCAACAGGATGACAGCCGTCATTTCGGCCGGTCCAAAGGCCAATCCGATATCGGCCAGTAAAGGACCCATAAAGGTAAGAATCACAACGCCGATAAAACCGGCTACGAACGAGGACCAGTTGGACACAGCCAATGCTTTCCCGGCCTTACCCTGCAGCGTAAGCTGATAGCCGTCCAAAGTGGTCATCAAAGCCGGCGGATCGCCGGGGATATTGATCAAAATCGCCGTGAACGCTCCGGCATACATCGTTGAGTAGTAGAGCGCCGCGAGCATGACGATCGCCGTGGTGGGATCCATCTTAAAGGTTAGTGGCAATAGCAACGCGACCCCCATGACAGAACCGATGCCGGGTAAGACGCCTATAATGAGGCCCATAAGGCCTCCAACCAACGCGGCGAAAAGATTAGCCGCTGACAGCGCTGTGGCGAAGCCGTTCAGTAAGTGGTAGAGAATGCTTTCCATCAGTTCGCCTTCTTTCTAAAGATCAATCAGGCCGACGGGAAACGGCACCTGCAACCAGTACCCGAACACGCCCCAAATTGACACAATAATGGAAGCTGCCAAAAATAAGGAAAATTTGTAGGAATAGGCCCCTTGGTTAACCAGCCAGATAACAAGAAGCAAAAATGTCGCCGGCAGAAATCCGATAATATGAATGGCCGCAGCACAGGCAATAATGGCGACAATGGGAGCAACTGCTCTCAGGTCAATAGGTTCGGTATCCTTATCTTTTCGGAGCAGTCTTGCAATACACAAGATGACTGTCAAGATACCGAAGATTACGGGCAAAAAACCTGGGCCCGGACCTTTATTGATCCATATGCCGTAGGAAAACCAGCCGGTAGCTGCCCAAAATGCACCGATTACGCCGCAAATAAGCGCTATTGCATGATCAGCATTCATCGTCATTTCCTCCTCGCGGTCGCAACAGCATTATGGAAGCTCTTGCTTATGGCAGTCATCGTTTTTTTCGCATAACAAGGTTTCATAACATCACTCTTTCTTAAAGGTTTATTT
>DATMYT010000398.1:0-8562 GCA_035560855.1 Negativicutes bacterium
AAACCAAACTTCGTCGCTAATGCTGTTGATTAACGAGGACAGTCGGTCCCTCTCCCTCTGGACACCCATTGTCAGTTTTTTGTTTTTTTCATTCGTACTAACTAGCAAGCTGCCAAAAATAAAAATGATTACGCTGACCAGTGACGCCCCGCCAATATAACCCTGTTTGCGTTGCTCATAATAGGTTAGAGCCACTTGCGTCGATTTTCCCACTGCGACGATAAGCGGGTAATCAGGCATGATGCGATAACTCGTTATGCGACTAACCCCGTCCAAAACATTTGTTGCAACGAAGGATGCATAGGGACGGCCGGTTTGAACGTTTTCCCAAAATACGCTGCCTCTATTATCCTGTCCAGTTGCCACATTGTCACCTACTCGGCGAGCCCGATTGAAGCCATCCGTACCACTCAGCGATATCAACTGATTCTGTCCAAGATCTATTTTTTTGTAAAACTCCAGGAAATAGTCCGCTCGTAACCCGACATAGACAATGCCGCCGAACGTTCCGTCCAGCTTGTTGATGCGGCGAGTCAGAGGGATGACGGCAATCCCTTCAATCCTGTCGATGATTGGTTTGCCAATATAAAGTTTCTGGCTGGTGAATTCGCGGTGTACCTGAAAGTATTCTCGATCCGAACGATTCTGTCCAAGGGCGTTGGGAGTGAACGAATCAACTACAACACCCTGCTCATTGTAGACCGCCACCGTACTTCGACTGGGATCTTCCGGCGTAATCAAAGAGTAGGCGGCAAGGGCCGAACGGGACGGAGGCTGCCATTCATAAAGCAGTTTTAGGGTGCAAAGATCGTGGTCAGCGTCAGCTAGAACTCGCCGCACGTGTTCTTCAAATGCTTTGGTTAAATTAAGCGTTTCCTGTGAAGCTTCTACAATCGTCCTGTCATAGTCATGCTCTATTTGATAGTTCACATACAACCACAAGCCGACGATCAACAAGGCACCTAGAAAGAGAACAAGCCTCGAAGGGCTGACCAACTGTCGTTTCTGATTTTTTCGCGTCAGGCCCGAAAGGCTGAATTCGTCCAAGGTTCTCCTCCTATTGCGGCGATGCTTTCCCCACGCCTCATTTTAACGCAGTGTCTGTTTTTGACGCAAGATGCCTTCTACTTGTTGACTGTTGTCAACAAGTTCAAGAACTTCGAAACTGTTCTTCAGTTTGGAAAGAATGAGTTGCAATGGATTTCGGTCTTCACCTGTAACGGGTCGGCTTATTGCTTCTAATATTTCAGGCGCTTGTCTGCCAACAATTATTACCTCATCCGCATTTTTTCCTATCGCTTCCACAAGTTTTTGAATTGTTTTTACCACGAACATCATAGTCTCTTACCTTCTTTCTATCAATTAGGAACGAATCCACTTTTTACATCGTAGCCTAAATTCTCGAATAGCACATTAGGCCGTCGAAATGAAGTTCATATAAGAAACCAGGGAGATTTTATACCATCGGTATAAAATCTCCCTGGTTAACAAAGACGGATAACAATGACTTCAAATCAAGAAAGCTATCAATCGACTTTCGTCGACAAATATACGCCCAGCGTCATCTGTCCGATTTGATCCTGATTCTCTTCAATGGCATCGATATGGCCATCCTCATCGTTCAGGATATGTTCCAAAATCTCACGAGTGGCAAAATCATTGACTTCACCAGCCAGCTTAATCGCTTCGTTGTAAGCCACAATAGTGTTTTTTTCATGTGCATGGTCGTATATGAACATCTTGGTCACATCACTGCCAATGTGAATCTTCTTCAGTACACTGACAACCGGCTGCCCCTCGAGGAACAAAATGCGGGAAATCAATATCCCGGCATGTTTCATTTCATCAATAGCCCGTTTTTCGAAATGATCGTGTAATTTCCCATAACCCCAATTATTGCACATTTCCGCGTGCACGATATATTGATTGATGGCTGTCAATTCGTCAGACAGCTGCTCGTTCAGGATTTCAATGAGTTTCGGATTACCTTTCATATTAACATTACCCCTTTCGTTACGCTTCCACTTTGATTTCCTGGAAACTTTCCCATAAACCGTGGATATTACAGTACGACACTGCCAACAGCGTTCCCGACCCGACAATTTTCAAACAGCTTGCGCTACGGGTTCTGTAATGACTGAGCCTTTGTTCAGACCATCGGACAACTCCGCATGCGCACTGAATTCAAAGTTGCCAACCTCGCAAGCGAATTTTCCGTTTTCCGGCTTAAAATAAAGCATAATCGAGCGAATGTGATGTTCTGTTGTATTGGGATGGGCGATTTCTTTGCCCACAGATACCTCCACCACAAACTTTTCTCCAGCTTTCACTGATCTTGGAGCGACAATCACCGGCACATGCTTTTCGGTCTTCCAATCGGCGGTTTGAACGATTTCAGCAAATTTCACAACGTCATCCTCCCTGTATTTTTTTTTAGCTATTTCTACCCTCCTTTCTTTGAAATTTCGCCTTCGCTCAATGCCACAAGCATCGATTGTCTAATCGTCATGCGGCGCAGGACAAGCTCTTGCATATTCCGTCAATTCTTTCATGGAAGCGGTGGCCAAGGCAATGCAGCTATCCGCTCCCCCGTAATACATTTTCAACAAGCCAGTCTGTTCATCCGGTACCCAGCCGCAAGGAAAAACGACATCATCCACATCTCCTTGACGTTCATACGCTTCTGTCGGTCCAAAAATCCAATCATCGCTGCGATTCAGGACCTGGCTGGGATTTTCCAGGTCAAGCAGCGCCAAGCCGAGCCGATAAATTGCTCCGCTGGCAGTCTTTCGTACGCTGTGGTACAGAATGACCCACCCTTCCTTGGTTTCTAAAGGGGGAGTGCAAAGACCAATTTTATTGGCGTCCCAGAGTCCACCTTGACGAGATTTCAAGAGCGGTCGATCATCAACCCAGTGCGTCATATCGTCAGAATAGGCCAGCCAGATATGTCCCGTCGCCGAATCATTGGGACCCGTTGTCCGGTGGAGCAATGCCCACTTGCCTTGAAAGCGGCGCGGAAAAATAGCCGCATCTTTGTCTTGCGGCTGCATTATCGTTCCGAGCCGTTCAAAATTTACAAAATCCTCCGTCAATGCCATGGCGACAAGCGGCCCGCCGCGGGAATAAGCAGTGTAAATGACAGCCCACTTCCCTACTTCAGGAATCCAGGTAATCCGCGGATCTTCGATCCCCCATCGTTCTTCCGGGTGATGCTCAAGATCCGAAGCCATTGTAGGCGTTGCATCAATCTGCCAATCGCCGACCCCATCTATGCTGACTGCTTTAGTTAAGTGCGACAACCCGCTGCGTTCCTCGCATCTGGCGAGCAAAAGAGTCTTTCCCTTGAAAAGAGTCGCCCCTGGATTGAACACGGTGTTAACAGTATATGGCCAGTCGGCAGCCGTCAAAATAGGGTTCTTGGGATAACGTTCGAAAAGCTCCTTGATATTACTCTCATTCAAAAAACATCACTCCTCAAAAGCTTGTTCGCCCATTCTACCTATAAGCCTACGCCAAAGTCAGGTGCATTACATTAGTATGACGACTCATAGTTTCCATGAAAAAGCCGGGGCGGGGTTATACCAATGGTATAACCCCGCCCCGGCGCCCATTACAATTTTCTTCTTTTATCATTGACCGCTCCAGAGGGTGCTCTCGCTAGTTAGCCGAACGGCTGCTGATGCCAACGCAACCACTGGGGTAAAATATTTTGATCCATTCTGATAGGTGCGACCATCAAGCAAGACTCCATCTGATACTCGGAATACAGTCTGTTCAATCATAATCAGGTCGTACGCTTCAGCCGGCTTCGTCATAAGACCGCCATCGAAGGTGGCGGGGTCATCCTGCTTGCTTCCCCAGATATTCACCATCACCATCCGATCGCAATCGGCTTCGGCGGCTTTGGCCCGTAGCGCTTCAAAATCCAGCGCAGCTTTGGGGTCGTTTTCTCCGATAACATAGGCAGGGATCGTATCACGATATTGGTCCAGCAACACTTCGCGCATATAGCTGAATTCCCCGGTCATGTCTTTGGGCAAAACATTTTTTATTTCCGCAATGTATAGTCGTTTCCCATCTATAGGCGGTTTTTCGTTAAGCATAACCGCGCTCGCGACTCCGGCCGCAGCCGCCGCTGCCCGCTTGTCGTAATAATTTTTGACGGCGCAATCCATGTAAATATTGGGATAGTGTTTTTCATCGAATGTATATCCTGAGGTATTCCAAAGAATCTCGCGGCCAAATTGTCGATAGCCACGAACAAATATTTTTAGCAGATCAGGAATCGGATCGCCAGCTACCACAACGCGGAGAACATTTAAGTCCGATGAAAATTTTTCAGCGAATGTAGCGTTCCCGACGGCAGGAGCGCCAAAAGTCACTATCTTTAGTTGCTCAGGCCTTACTCCCATACTGATAAGTCTGGCGCCGAGCAGAGTGGCGGCAGCGCCGCCGGCGCTATGTCCCGCCAGATATACAACCCGTTCAGGCTGCGCAAGCAACATCTGAACAATTTTTTGCCCCGGTTTTTCGTTTGCCGGCGTCGCAGGGTCTTCGCCAAAGGCCGTTTGAACGTATTGATTAAAGCCTTTGTGTACCATAGGCGACTTATCAGGAAACTCAGGTTTTTTTTCCGCATTCGCCGCAAACTCAGCAAAAGTTTCCCCCGCAAAAAAAACCTTGCCCACATTAAAATCCAGTTCCACATCTTTATACGTAGATGTCCCGGCAATTGCCAGCAGATATTCTACCGGCGATGATGGCGTTTCCTTTCGTGCAAAGAAAAACTTTGATGGCCCCGGCTCATCTTTTTGGATATCAGGCACAATCTGCCACCCATTTCGTTTCATCGCCGCCATGGCAATATCACCGGCTCCGCCTGGATAAGCGGCAAAACTCGCCGCAGCCGTCAGATAAAGCAACTGGGCTTCCTGAAACTCCTCCGCCGGACCTGCAATCGCCGTGAACGGCAACAGCAAAAAAACCGCAACCATAGAGCAGGCAATGATATGACGAATTTTCTTCATTTTGTTACTCCTCCATTTCGTGTCTGCGAGCTTACTTACTTTTCTTCCCGCACATAAACCGAAACTGAGCCTGCGTTCGTTTTGAAAAGGCCTTGTCCCTTTTCATCAATAATCACGGCATCCGGCACGAAGCCCATTTTATCGACCCAGACTTCCCCGCCATGCATCTCGCCCACGAACATGGTTTTTTCGCCGGTATCTCCACTAGACATAAGAACAGCACAGCCATTGGGGTGTGCTGCATTCCCCGCCCTGACCCAGCCAACAATATTATTGTGATCAAAAAAATCGAACTGTTCTCCAAAGGCATTTTCGCGCCGAATTTGGATCAGTTTGTCCAGATTTTCTTTTTGCCCTGCGATAGGTTTGGGTCCGGATATACCATAGTAGTCGCCGTAAAAAAGCAAGGGATATCCGTCGCTTCGAAGTAGAATGAGCGCATAGGCCAAGGGTTTGAACCACGCTTCTACGAATGATTGCAATGCCTCCTGGGGCTGCGAGTCATGATTATCGACAAAAGTCACCGCAATATCCTTGTGTTTTTTTACAAGCGTCTCATCAAAAATCGTTCGCATATCAAACGTTTTCCCCTCTTTTCCCGCTTGATAAAATTTATAATGCAAGGGAACATCAAAGAGGTCAATTTGATAATCAGTATTTCGCATGTAGTTTTCGAGCTTGCTCTTATCAGGTGACCAGTATTCTCCGACACAATAAAACTCCGGTCCGAAAGTTTCACGAATATGGTTCACAAAATCCCGCATAAACCAATCATTGATATGTTTGATCGCATCAAGCCGGACTCCATCCACTTTTGTTTCTGTAATAAACCAGTCGATCCATTTCATCGTCTCGACGCGGACCTGCGGGTTATTGTAGTCTATATCTGCAAACATGAGATAATCATAATTACCTCTTTCAGTATCGACACCCGGCATCCAGTTCTTATTTTCACCCCGAATCAGATAAATGGCTTTTTTCCCATTGGCTTTGTTAAAATCAGTGCCGGAAAAATTCCGCCAGGACCATTTGAAATCAGAGTACTTATTTTTACGCCCTGGAAAGGAAAATTTCGTCCAGCCTTCGATTTCATATTCAGCAGAAATCAAGGTTGTCCTATCCGCTGGATCAACTTCAACAACCCTGAATTTTTCCGTTTCGTCAGCACCCGCCTTGTGGTTAATCACAATATCCGCGTAGACTTGGATTTCCTGTGCATGCAAGGCATCAATAGCTTCATGCAATTCCTGTTTTGTTCCATATTTAGTTCGGATGGTTTGCTTTTGCTCGAACTCGCCGAGATCGTAGCCGTCATACACGCCATAACCTGCGTCGTTGGCGCCTGTTGCTTTGCAACAAGGTGGAATCCATACTGCACTAATGCCCAACGCCTTCAGGTGTGGCGCATCTTCCTTTAAGGATTTCCATAAAAGTCCATCGTCTTTCACGAACCATTCAAAATACTGCATCATCAATCCGTTTTCGCGCATGATATCAATTCTCCCTCAACGACCTACAGTGAAGGCGGGCGGCACCGTGCTTCCCTTACATAAGATTACGCTAAATTCAAGGGGATTACATTAGTCTTTTGACTCATAGTTACAATAAAAAAGCCAGGCAGGTTTTATACTATTGGTATAAAACCTGCCTGGCGGCCACGTTAATAACTATAATAATGTCAGCTTCAGGATAACAGGGACAAAAGCTTCATCGCAATCGCCAGGTTCATCCGCGTTGCCTGCGCATCCAAATCCACGTCCAAGAGATCTTCAAGCTTTTTCTTGCGGAACACAATCGTCTGTTTGTGTACATGAAGCCGGTCCGCAATCACTTGAAACGAATCCCCGGAAATAAGAGCTTCCAGCGTATCCAGGCCATCTGCAGCGTTCCCGGATTGTTTTTTGTCCAGTATGGGGCCCAGATGTTCCTGAATAAATTGTCGTACCTGTGCAGACTGCAAATCTTTGACGATAAACTGAAAACACCCCAGATCTTGCCAATGATACACTTTTTTAGCCGCCGTAAGCACTGGCCCATACTGCAATGCGGCGCAAGCCTGTTCGAACAGATCCGCCATATCACGCACTTCGTCCGTGGAGTGGGTCACCCCAACATTGATTTCCGTTTCCTGCCAATAGCGTGACACGGTTTTTATCAGCTCATGTGCGGCTAATGTTGCTTTCTCAGCCGAAACAAGCCGATTTTTGGCGTTTGGCAGCGACTGAACCACAGCGATCCCTGCCGAGGTTTGCCAGACAACGCCGACCTCCGAGTCATGCAGAAAATCAATCAGCTGGTCAACATGATGCTGCCGTTCCATTCGTTCCTTGCCGGGCTCAGCCGTAGGTAGATATTGGGCAGGAATCGCCAGTACGTGCAAAACAAAAGGAGCTTCCAAGACCAACCCCATTTGCCTGAGTTCTCCGAGCAGTTCCGCCTGGGAGAGACGCCGATTGACGCCATCATTGAGAGTATCCCGTCTCTTGTGCCTGGCATGTTGCCGTACCTTTTCCTGCTCCGCCCATCTTGCGGCAGTAATGTCGACCCCGACGCACATCAGTCCCATTTCACCAGTTTCCCGATCGGCAACACACCGGTTTGTCCAGTCCACCCATACCCTGCGGCGGCCCTTGGTAAGATTTTCATGCGTATACCGCTGATACAGCGCAATATTGGCTTTAACCTCTTCGGCGTTTTTTTTCAGATTGCGCCCGGTGGATTCATATTCAGGCAGGATCGTTTCAATTTCCGTTTTCCCAATCAATTCCTCGGCGGTGTAACCAAAAAATGACAAGCCATATTCATTCATAAAGGTTATCTTGCCATGGCCATTCATAAGAAAAATAATTACATTGGCATCCTGGACCAGTTCACGGTAGCGTTTTTCACTTTCAATAAGTTGATCATTGTACGATTTCACTTTTATAAGCGACCGTACCCTGGCCAGCAGTTCAATTTTTGTTACCGGCTTGGACAGAAAGTCGTCCGCCCCCGCCTCTATCGCCGTGATTCTATCTTTCATGTCCGACAGGGAAGTAACCATGACAATGGGAATCATGCGGGTCGCATCATCAGCTTTCAATTGTCGGATCACTTGAAATCCATCCAGGTTGGGCATCATGGCATCAAGTAAAATAACGTCCGGCGCATTTTCCCGGATCGCTTCCATACAATTCTTTCCAGAATCGTACAAAGCCACGTTGTATCCTTCCGGCGCGAGCATAGCCTCCATAAGGCTTAGGTTTAAAGGATTGTCATCCACTACCATGACTGTAGCCTTTTGTTTCATTTTTTCTCCCGCCTCAATGATTACTTTGTTTTCCGCTTAAGAAGCCGTTCTACAATTTTCGGAAATTCACGAGTATCAATCGGTTTTGAGACAAATGCCTCGATTCCCGTCTCGAGAATTCGCGTCTTTTCTTCCTCCATGGCAAAGGATGTGACTGCAATAATTTTAATATCGGCGGTCTTTTCATTTTCGCGCAACATTTGGATACATTCAAACCCATTCATAATCGGCATTTGCATGTCC